>CAYMXG010000239.1:0-4323 GCA_964394115.1 uncultured Enterobacteriaceae bacterium
AGGGTCATGATATTGACCGACTCGGTATTCAGGTAACTCAGGATGGAATAGAGCGTGGTGGTCTTGCCGCTGCCGGTCGGCCCGGTCACCAGGATGATGCCCTCCGGGCGCGCCACCATGAGCTTGACCTGGGTCTGCTCGTCGGGCCGTATGCCCAGGTCATCCAGTGACACGATGCCCTTCTGTCGATCCAGTACGCGCAGGACGATATTCTCGCCGTGCACTGTCGGCAGCGTCGAGACACGAAAATCCACCTTCCGCCCGGACAGGGACAGCGAGATGCGGCCATCCTGCGGCGCGCGCGTCTCGGCGATGTCCAGACCCGCCATGACCTTCAGGCGCACCGCAATGGCGGCCCAGTAATTCTTGTGCAGGCTGCGGATCTGGCGCAGCACACCGTCAATGCGGTAGCGGAAGCGCAGAAATCCCTCTTCCGGTTCGAAATGTATATCCGAGGCATTGGACTTTACAGCGTCCGCCATCAGCGCATTAACGAGACGCACCACCGGCTGGCTGTACTCATCAGAATCGGCATCCAGGCTTTGATAATCGATTTCACCGGTCTCAATCTCCTTGAGGATGCCGTCCACCGACAGTTCAAAACCATAAAACTGGTCAATGGCCTTCTGGATTTCGGCCTCGCCGGCCAGCAATGGAACCACGTCCACGTTGCCGCCGAGGTGGGCATTGAGCTGGTCCAGCACTACCACATTGAATGTGTCCGCCATCGCCACAGTCAGCGTGTTGGTGGCGGCATTCATTGTCAGGGGCAATATCTTGAGGCGGCGCGCCATCTCCTTTGGCAACATGCGCACCGCTTCGCTGTCGGCAACGGCGCGCGCCAGATCCACGCTTTCCTGGCCGATGACTCCACCGATGACGTCACGAATGATCGCCTCGGTGGCGAACCCGAGCCGCACGAGAATCTTGCCCAGATGTTCCTTGGTGCGGCGCTGCTCGGTCAGCGCAATCTCAATCTGATCCTGGGTCGTCACCCCCTTGTGGACCAGGATCTCTCCCAGCCGCATGTATTTCTTGTGCGGACCAGTCACGTTCAGGGCGTGGCGTTGGTGGACAGCGACTGGATCCGTGCCAGGATGGCCGAGGGGTCGAAACTGGCGGGATGAAGTTCCGCCAGCCGTAGTGCGGTGTTGTAGTAATCCAGCGCCGCCTGCTGCTGGCCGATGCGATCCAGGCTGATGGCCAGGTTCAGCGCATAATCCGGATTGGACGAATCGATGCGGTGGGCTTCGAAAAATGCCTGCTGGGAATCCGGCCAGCGTTGTTGCGCGGCATAAATGTTGCCGAGCGTGAAATGCAGAAATGGCTGATCGGGGTTTTCCTTGATCAGCGAATTGATCGCGCTTTCGGCACCGTTCAGGTCGACGCTCTTGTTCAGGCCCACCAGCACCGCCAGCGCAGTGGCGTTGTCCGGATCCAGCTGCAACACACGGCCGTGCGCCTGCACCGCCCTTGCTGTATCACCGCTACGCATGGCAATGGCGCCGTAGCCCAGCAAGGCGTCAATGTTATCCGGTGAGTTTTCGAGCACGGCCGCGTAAACGGCTTGTGCGCCCGCCAGATCACCGGCTTGGTACATGGCATAGCCCTCGCGCACCATGCGTTCCTGTTCGCCGACCCCGGTTTCACGGCTGATGCGAACCAGCGATGGAGCCTTGGCGGTCATGGCGGGTGCAGCGGGCGCCGTGGCAATGGCTGCGGGCGCCAAATCTAACGGGGCGGCGGGCGTGGGTATCGGCTCGGCAACGGGGACGGCAGCCGGCGGCACTTCGACCGCCGCCTCAGGAACGGTCGCGGCAGGTTCAGCGGCGGAAACGGGTGTCCCTGCCGGCGGGATGCCGCTGCCGACAGTGGTCTCAGCCGCCACCGGCGGAACCTCCAGCACCGGCACGGCACCGGGAATTTCGGCGCCACCGGTGACCGGCACCCCGGGCGCACCTTCCACCGCGGGCAGGCTTTCAATCCCCCGCGCCACCCACGGCGATGGGACATTTCGCGCCACCGGCGTCACGGTCAGGTAATACCAGATGCCGGCCGCGGACAGCATGACCAGGGTCAGGCCGCCGAGTACCCATTTCAACCCACCGCTGTCTTCCCTGGAACGACCTGCGGCAAAAACCGTTTCCGCCGCCACGGGTGTGGGTTGATCCCGGGTGCCGATGTCCTTGGCCAGTTGCATCGCCGAGACACCCGGCAGGGTCTCATCATAGCCGGGCTCTTCAATCGGCGTTTCCATTTCGCCCCGCACCGTCTCCTCGTACATTCCCGGCACCACCGGGGCGGGGGGTTCTGCGCCAAAGCCATGAAATGTCCGGTCGCCATCGTCACTTTCCGGCGGGATGATCTGGTCCGCCAGACCGGAAGGTGCGGGCTTGACCGGGGCGGCCATCGGGATGCTGGTGTTCAGTTCCATGGCCAGCATCTGCTCGCCGGTGGCATTGAATGTCGCATCTTCACTGCCCAAGGGCTGCAGCGCGGATTCCGGCGCGGGGCTGGCTCCAGTCGCGGGGTTTGCGAACTCGCCGGATACCGGCTCCAGTGATAACTCGCGTGCCTGTGAACCGGTGGCAGGCATTTGCTGAATGTCATGCTGATCAGTGGCTTCCACCCCGGGGCGAGGCTCAAGCCGCGGCGCCGGACTGGATTCCTCCAGCTTGCGCGCGGCCTCGCGCTTTTCCTGCTCCGCCCGCTTGAGGGCGTCCATTAACAGGCTCACGGGTTACTACCTCGGTTCAATTCGCTGCATAAGGAGTGAAAGATGCGCAGTTCGATGCAATTGGTTTTGCGGAAGCAGGCAACACAATCATCGCAAACACATTGATCTGACAGCGGCCTGTCAGCGCCTCAGGAATTTCTGGTACGGCTGCAAGTCCGCATCCAGGCTGGGATTGCGCACCACTGTCGGGCGCAGAAAAATCACCAGTTCGGTCTTTCGTGACTGCCGCGCACGGCTCTTGAACAATTCTCCCACTCCCTCAATTTTGGAAATACCCGGCGTTGACGCTGTGTCCGCCTGGTCGGCGTTTTCCATGAGTCCGCCGAGTACCGCGATCTGCCCGCTGTTAAGGCGCAACACCGATTCCATTTCCCGCACCCGCAACTCCGGCACGCCCGAGTCCAGCGACAGGCTGGGGTTCGGGTCCTGCACAAAACGCAGCACCCGCGAAATGGACGGCCGTACGTTCAGCAGGATCGAGTCGTTGGAATTGATCTGGGGCGTGACACTCATGGTCACTCCAACCGCCACGGTGCGCGCCTCGGTATCCACGGTGGTATTGGTCTGCGTCTGCGACTGGGTCGTGGTCGAGTCCACTTCAAAATAGACGATGTCGTCAACCACCTTGAGTACCGCAGTCTGGTTGTTCAAGGTCATGATTTGCGGGCTGGAGAGAACGCTCACGTCACCAAATTCTTCCAGCAACCGGACCTGCGCATTGATGACGTTGTCCGTTGTTTCGGGATTGTCCTTGTAGTCAAGCACCAAGCTCGACAACGCGCTCGGAATGGTCGCACCCGGAATCAGCGCCGACGCGATGACAAACGTGGCGTCTCCCACCTCCGGCAGAATGGACCAGTCAATTCCGGCCTCAAACTTGCTGCTCAGGGTCACTTCGGCAATGGTTGCCTGGATCATGACCTGGCGTTGCCCGCTTTCGACCGCGCTGTCCACCAGTTGCTGGATCATTCGATGCTGGGCCGCCGTGGCCCGGACCGCGAGCAGGCCGGTCTCCGGGTAGGGGACGACATTGGACTGACTGCCGGCGCCACCCGCGGTCTGACCCGCGCCGTCGGTTACCAGGGCCGTGATCGCTGTCACCAGTGATCCCCAGAATTTGTTCTGTGACGCCACGGTGATATTCGTGGACCCGGTTCCCCCCGAGGCCGCCGCACCACCGCCACCCTCACCGCCACCACCCGTGGAGCCGCCCACCGAGGTCTGCAATTTGATTTGCCCGTCCATTTCCCGCTCCATGCCCAGATAATTGACCTTGTAGGTATGGAAATAGGGCTCATCGGGCATGATAAACAGGTTGTCACCCTGCAATTCGTATCGAATGCTTACCTGGCGCGCGATGCGCTCGAGCAGTTGCGTCAGGGTTTGATCCACCGCGTTGAGTGTCACCACACCATCAATGCGCGGATCCACGTCCACATTGACCTTGGCATCCCGGGCCAGCGCAAACAGGATTTCCTTCACCGGAACTTCATTTACCACCACGGTGTATTTTTCCTGCGCTTCCGCGGCTGTGGGTTCGGGCAATTCCGGCGCCGCCTGTTCCACCAGCGCCGGGATCCCCTGTT
>CAYMXG010000240.1:0-4270 GCA_964394115.1 uncultured Enterobacteriaceae bacterium
CGCCACGCGCGCCGGCGGGCGTGAATGCCTGCACATCCACGCCGTTATGTATGACACGAATACTGCCGGGATAAGCGAATTCCTCGCGCACGCGCCGCGCCAGGAAATCACTCACGGCGGTAATCATTGCGGACCTTCGCAGCGCCGCCTGCACGAACCAGCGCAGATCGGTTGCGTAGTGAATCGCCTGCAACGGCGTCGCATGGCGGCGCGCGCCGGCATCAAAGGTAAACCCGTGAAAGGTTGACACCAATGGCTGGCCCGGGTGCGCGCAGAACACCGAATAATCCACCGGCGCATGCACAACCGCGGCATTCCGGTTCCGGTATTGCATGATCAGCGGCGGGAACAGGCTCAGCCAGGGGTTGTAGGGGGCGAGATCATAGTGCGGCAATCCCCGGCTGAGCATGCGGTGCACGACATAGGCACCGCCGCCGCGGGCGATCGGGGAATGGATGTGCATGACCGGAACTTCGGGTCGTCCGCGCGCGCCGGCGCCGGTCAGATGACGGTCAAATCGGCACTGCCTGCCTGCCGAAACACACTGTAAAAGCGCATGAAAATGCTGGCCTGGACCAGTAAATGCGCACCACTGGATCGGGCGCCGTCGCGGGCTTTCCCGGCATCCGTCAGATCCGCGACACGCACCGTATTTACGCGCGGCAGCACGCGTAAATACGCAAACAGCCGCAGCAGCAGTTCGTCGATTTGATCCAGTACCACGACCAGCGCAGGCGGATCGGCACGCAGCGGCGCGGTACCGAGATATATCAGCACATCCTGCACCCCGGAGAATGTGATTTTCTGATCGCGGTTGACGCGGCCCGCCACACTGCGCAATTGCGTGAAGTTACCGTTGAGCAAATCCGGCCGGCGACAGATGCGCACCAGCAGCCGTACAAAATGCAACACTCTGGACAGGGCGCGATAACTGAAGAGCCAGAACCGCTGCCGGTGGCCGAGGGAGGCGTCCACCGCGGCATGCAGCGCGTTGAGCGACGTGAAGGTATTGCCGGGCAGCAGATCCCGGAGCGGTGGCCGGCCGATCCATTGCCCGATGTACCCGGCCGGCGCGGACACCACCCTCGCGCCGCGATAGGAACCAGCCAGGTAGGGTCCGCCATTGCGCTGCGCCGGTCTCTGTCCACCGTCCAATTCGGAATGTCGCCACTGCGCGGCTCGTCCCTGGTCGATCAACAATGAATCCGGTTCCGCGGGCAGCGGCTGGCCCTGGCGCAGCATCGCGACCGCGGTGTTTTCGACCACGGGCAGTACACGCGTGCTGACCAGCGCAAACAGCGACGTGGTTGACATGTGACGGCCATCATGGGGCCCGAGATAATTATCCACGCCGGCCTGCCCGGGATGCCAGGTGTGATAGGTGAATTCATCGTCTGCCCAGATCTCCCGCAGGCCGTGATTCAGCAGGCGAAAGGTCATGTCGTAGGGACCGCAGATATGCCCGACAAAATCGATGTGCTCGTCAGCCCCGCCGATGGCAATCAGATCCTGGCGCCGGGCGCACATGCAGGCGCCGTAATTGCGGCTGTGGATCGGGTCGATCCGATCCACGATTCCGGCCGTCCTGCCGTTGACGTTGTTGATGCAACCGGCCCCGGTGACCTCGTCAAATGCCGGAAAGCAAAACGGGTAAAGGTCCCGGCGATTGTTGCGGAACTGGTCAATGTGAAAAATGCTG
The DNA here is from genome assembly GCA_964394115.1 of uncultured Enterobacteriaceae bacterium. Classification (GTDB taxonomy): domain Bacteria; phylum Pseudomonadota; class Gammaproteobacteria; order Eutrophobiales; family Eutrophobiaceae; genus 2-02-FULL-61-13. The sequence continues at coordinate 1,700 of CAYMXG010000240.1, forward strand.
CCGGGATATTCGGCAAAATTCCTGACGATGCGTTGCACGTGGCCCGGCTGCACCATGGCATCGGAATCGCAGATTGAAACAATATCGCCGCGGGCCAGGACAATGCCGACGTTGTACATGAGGTGCTTGTTGTAATAGAGGCCGGGCGGCATCTGCAACGCCACCCAGGTATCCACCTGATCCTCATACTTGCGGATGCCTGCGTACTCGCGCGCGTAATATTCAATGATGATGACCTCAAAATCCTCGCGCTCACAGGCCTGCAGGCGCAGGTAGTGAAGGATGTGAAAGCTTTCGCGCACGCTCCAGTCAAGCAGAACGAACGACACCTTGGGCCGTTTTCTGCTGCTGCTTTTTATGATCCGCATCGGCATGTTTACTTGGCGGCCGGAAACAGGCGGCGCAAACGCACTCGCAACTTCTCGACGACATCAATCAGCCGCATCAACCGGCCGAGCGGGTGGCGGATGCGGCGCAACGGGGCAACGGGACTCCGTATTGCCTCGGCAATGACCAGGCTGTACCAGTCGGAAATCACGCCTGCGTGCTCCGGCCCCAGTGCCAGTTGAGCGCGAAGCCGCGGCAGCGATACATTGCTGGGAAGGCAGGCGCGCCGGGGATCAGCGAGGGCCGCGACATCAACCGGTCCCAGGTCGCAGGGCACACCATAGTAGCGACCATCAAAATAAACGATGTTGAAGAACATCTGATCCGGTTCCACCAGCACCGGCATCAGCCCGCTGGCAGCCGGCGCCAGGCGCAACGGCCGATGCCGAAATTCATCCATGCGCCCGGGAAGCCAGGGACTGGATGCCGCGCCGCCGGCCGGGAAACCAAATTCCTCCATGTAGTCCGGGCCCAGTTCCCGCAGACCGGCGCGGTGGGCGTCGCTCAGCGTTTCACGATGCAAGCCAATGCGACCGCTGGCGAAGGTTGGCGCGGACCGGTCGTATGCGCGCGCGGCATAATCGGCGGGTGCGCCGGGGATGTGCAGTTTTAATTGCAATGACCAGACCACGCGCTCCTGCAATTCCCTGCTCCCGCCACCGGCATCCCCAACCAGCTCTTCGAACGAAACCGGGATGACATTTGCAAACCCGAGCCAGGGGATGAAACCGGACATTCGATCCCGCAAGCTGCCCAGCAGCCAGGGGTCACGAATCAATCGGGCAATGCGCTGCTCCAAATCAAGGCCGCTCAGGTAGCCGGCGAAAAGCGCTTTGCCTTCATGCTGGTAATACATCGCCTCGGAAACAAGGACATCCAGCGGGTTGCGGTACAGGAACAGTGCCGGTGTGCGCGGGAAGGGGTGATGCCGGTTGCCAAACGGCGCGCGGCGCACGCCATCGACGAAAAAGTCCGTCGCGCGCGTGTGCGTGTTCGAGTATTCCAGGCAGTACCAGGTCCCGGGTTCCGGTGTGTAATTGTGGTCATTTCCCTCGGCGTAGCCGAAGGCCCGCAGCAGTGCGCGCACCAGGTGCGTGCCGGACTTGGGGATGGTCACCAGAAACAGCGGTTGGGCGCGAAAATGACGCGCTGTCCGCGGCGCAATAATGTGAACATCGTCCTGGTCCGCAAACTGCAGGAGCTGATCGGAAAGTTTGTCCGGGTCGGTTTCCGTCAGGATGACCGTGCCCCCGCGGGTGATCGCATCCACGTTTGCCGCCGGCTGCACCGGCCATTGTTCCCGCGCTGCGTCCAGGGCGGCGCGTGTTTCCCGCCCCAGTTCCCCACTCTCGAGCAACTGGATATTCCGTGCCGCGCCCGTGTCGCCCGCGCGCACGGCGCGCAAAAAATCATCCGCCTGCGGCGTGACAAACTCGAGGGTGCGGTGGCTGCCCATTGCCGGATTACTCATATCCCGAGTCTCTGCCGGAGACCGGACCACGGCCGGCGCCCTGGTATTTGCGCGCGCAATTCGTCATGGGATTGCGCCTGCAGCAGGCCCGGCATTTTCTCCACGTCAGCCTGCTCCAGGTCGACCGGGCCCATGCTGGTCGGTACGCCGAAGAACCGCCCCTTGAAGGCGACGACATTCCAGTTTCCGGCCTGGTACAGGAGTCGCGGCGGGTCCATGGTCGCGGCGTCCGCGGCGGAGATTTCCACGGCTGCCGTGCTTTCGCGTTGCAACAGTGCGTTCAGTTCAACGTTAAACGCGCGCACTGCATCCTCGGCGGCATCCCATGCCTCCAGTAACAGGGTCTCGTCGGCAAAACAGGATCGCTCCACGCGCGTGTGCTCGCGCCACGGGTAGCTGCGGAAAAAATCATAACGACTGGCGTCCAGGTTGGATTTGTTGAAGGCGAAGCCGAACAGGACCTCATCGTCCACCTCGCGGCAGATGCTGCCGTGACGGACGTGGTCGCTGATCTTTTTCTGGACTTCGGTGTATTCAGACGCGCGCAACCGGGTGAATGGCTGGTAGCCCAGTGCCACGGCGATATCTTCCATGCCTTGCGCGCGCAGCAGTTCCAGGTGTTCATTGATCAGTGAACCGCGCCATTCGCCCACGCGGCCGTGGCCGCGGCGATAGTTATGTGCGTGCGCGCCGGTCAGATTGCGATCGCGCAG
>CAYMXG010000241.1:0-2620 GCA_964394115.1 uncultured Enterobacteriaceae bacterium
TTCATTCCAGTACTCGTAGTGGATGGTGACGGTCTCGGTGTCGAAGGCCTTGTTGGTCACGTCGTAGATGCCGCTGATTTTCAGGTCCCAGGTGTTGTCGCCGTTCTCCTTGCTGTAGATGCCCGAGCGCATGGGAATGGTATCCCCCACCTTCCAGCCGCGGCGCTCGGCCACGGTCTTGCCGATGATGGCGCCGGTGCGTTCCGACTTCCACGCCTCCAGTTGATCCGGCGGCACCACGATCTCGCGGTACATGGGGTAATAGGCATCGTCATCCACGGCAATCAGCGGCGTGAAATTCCTGGTTTCCTGGTAATAGCCCTGCATCCAGACGCCGATGGAAACGGAGTCCACGCCGTCCACGGCCTTGATGCGGTTGCGATAGGCAATCGGCAGGCTGAATATCAACCCGGACTTGTGAATGGTCAGCAACCGTTCGTTGCCGATCAGGTCCACACCGCCGACAAAGGCCTGGCGCGTGGCGGAGAGCACCGTGAACAGCAGGAAGGCGACGAAGATGGAGAGCACCGTGACGATGGTGCGCGTCTTGCGCCGCCACAGGTTTGCCCACATCAGACCGGCGGTGGTCATGGCTTGGACTGCGTCGCCAGCACGCCCTGATCGAAATGCAACGTGCGCTTGGCGCGGCTTGCGGCATGAGGGTCGTGGGTCACCATGAGGATGGTCTTGCCATGATCCCGGTTCAGCGCCTGCAGCAGGTCCAGGATGGCGTCACCGGACTTGCGATCCAGGTCGCCGGTGGGCTCATCGCACAGCAGGATGTCCGGGTCGGTGACGATGGCGCGGGCGATGCCGACGCGTTGCTCCTGTCCGCCGGACAATTCCGCGGGCTTGTGCTTGACGCGATCCTCGAGGCCCACGAGTTTCAGCGCCGCGGCCGCCCGGCGGCGGCGCTCGGCGGCGGGAAGCCCGGTCAACAGCAACGGCAGTTCCACGTTGTCCTGGGCCGTCAGCATCGGCAGCAGGTGATGCATCTGGAAAATAAAACCCACGTGCCGGGCGCGCCAGCGTGCCAGTTCGCTTTCATTCATCTGCTCGAGGCGCTGCCCCGCGAATTCGATGCTGCCGCTGGTGGGCCGATCAATGCCGCCGATGAGATTCAGCAGCGTGGACTTGCCGGATCCGGACGGTCCCATCAACGCCAGCAGGTCGCCACGCGGCACCTCCAGTACCAGCCCGCTCAACACGTTGACGGTCTCGCCCCCGCGGCGATAGGTCTTGGTGACGCCATTGACGCGCACCAGGATCTCTTCGCCTGTATTCGCTGTATCGTTCATGTCATTGCTTCCCGGTGTCCGGATTGATGGTTATTTTCGCGCCGTCGTTCAACTCCGCCGGCGGCTTGATCACAATGGTCTCGCCGGGCTGAAGTCCGGCCATAATCTGTGCGCCACCGCCCAGTATCGGCCCGAGGCGGATGGCGCGGCGCTCCACGGTTTTATCCTTCACGACGTAAACGTAATCCTGTCCCTGGATATTGGTTACGGCCTGCATGGAGATAATCGGTGCACCGGGCGCGGTTTGGGTCACCGCACTCTCCGACTTCGGCGCATCCATGAGCTGCACCTGGATACCCATGTCCGGCAGGATGCGCGGGTCCTTGACGTCAAAACCAATGCGCACCTTGACCGTGGCCTTTTGCCGGTCCGCGGTGGGGACAATACTGATCACGTGGGCCGGGATGCGCCAGTCCGGATAGGCATCCAGCGTGGCCTCCACGCGCTGATCGGCGGCCACGCGATTGATGAAGGCCTCATTGACGTCCACTTCGATCTCCAGCGAATCCATGTCCACCAGTGTGCAGATGCCGGTGCGGGTGAAACCGCCGCCGGCGGAGATCGGGGAGATCATCTCTCCGGGCTGGGCATCCTTGGACACCACGACCCCGGAGAACGGCGCCCGGATGGTGGTGTCATCCACGCCCTGGGCCGCGACGTCCACGCTGCGCAACGCCACTTCCACCTGGCTGCGCGTCAGACTGAGCTTGGCCTCAAGGGCGTTCACGTCGGCCCTGGAGGCATCCAGCACCGACTCGCTGATCAGTTTCTGCTCATACAGCGAGGCATTGCGCTCCAGCGTGCGGCGCGCCTCTTTCAGCCGCACGTCGAATTCGTTGACGCCCTTGCGTGCAGCGATGACCTGGCTCTCCGCCAGCGCCAGTTGCCGGCGCGGCGTGGTGTCATCCAGCACCGCCAGCACGTCGCCTTCCTTGACGCTCATGCCCTCCTCCACGAACACTGCTTTCACCTGGGCGGTAATCTTCGATGAGGGCGTGGAAATTCGCCGTGCCACAACGTAACCGGAGGCATTCAGCACCGGTCCGGTATCCGCTGCGCTGCCGGCAGCCTTTGCCTGCTCGACGAGGGCGACCGAGACCGCGATCGGTTTCTCGCGCAGGAAAAGCCAGGCGACGCCGGCACCAATGGCGAGGATAGCGATCAGGCCACCAATCACCCACGGCAGGGCGTGGCGTTGGGCCGAGGCTGCCAGCGCGTCTTTGTCCATGCGCAGTGACGCGAGATCACTCGCGTTAAAAGGGGGAGGCGTATCCACGAAACGGCACCTGTAAATTCAGCAGGGTGCGGATTTTACACGGGAT
>CAYMXG010000241.1:2720-4261 GCA_964394115.1 uncultured Enterobacteriaceae bacterium
CCGGAACGCCGCCCTTCATCCACGATGAGTATGCGTTTGCAGGGGGCCACCGCGGCAAGGATCTGTTCTTCCGGCAGCGGCACCAGCCAGCGCAGGTCAACGATGCGCAGGTTCATGCCGTGCTGTTCGCGCAGAACCTTCTCCGCCTGCCGGCTGAGGAAGAAGCCATTGCCGTAGGTGAGGATGCACAAATCCGTGCCGTCGCCATAAATTCCGGGCTGCCCGAACGGGATGGTTTCATCCTGTGCCTCCGGTTGATAAGCCGACGCCCATTGCCCATCCCCGGCAGCATGAAGGTCGCGGGTGTAGTAGAGGGCGATGGGTTCCACGAATAGCACCACCCTGCCCTGTTCTCGGGCAAGTTGCACACAGGTTCGCAACAGGCGCGCCGCATCGGGCCCGTTGCTCGGGCAGACGAGCATGACGCCGGGCATGTCGCGCAACGCGGTCAGAGAATTATCGTTGTGAAAATGACCGCCGAAGCCCTTCTGGTACGCCAGTCCGGGCAGCCGCACCACGGTGGGATTGCGGAATGCGCCACGCGAGAAGAACGGCAGTGTGGCCGCTTCGCCCCGGATCTGATCCAGTGCGTTGTGCATATAGGCCAGGAACTGGATCTCGGGGATGGCCAGCAGGTGGTTGTGGGCCATGCCTAGTGCCAGACCCAGGATGCTCTGTTCATCCAGCAACGTGTCCATGACGCGCGCCGCGCCAAATTTCTTCATCAACCCGGTCGTCACGCCATAGACGCCCCCCTTGCGCGCGATGTCCTGCCCGCACAGCACGATCTCCGGGTACTGGGTCATCAAATCGGCCAGGACCTGAGTTATGTGCCGCGCCAGGGGCTGGGGCTTTTGATCCGGACGTGCCGATGGCAATGGCAGCGGTGCCGGCAGCTTCGTTCGGGCTCCAGGCAATAGCGTGGACATGACTTCATTCTTACTGGAGAGTTTCGGCCGCGCGATTGCCACTTCGGCCTTCGCCGCCACGTCCCGCTCAATGCGCTGATACAACTCCGTAATTCCTGCGGGTGTGAGCACACCGGCTTCAACCAGCCCGCGCGCGCTGTGCAGCAACGGGTCGTTGTTCTCGTCGGCCTGTGTTGACTCCGATGTGCGGTATTCCGATTCCTGGTCCTCGCCGGCATGTCCCATGAGCCGCACCATGCGCACATGCAGGAACACTGGCGCGCGCTTTTGGCGCGAGGTCTGTTCCGCCGCGGTCGCACCGCGCCAGCAATCCGCCAGGTCCAGCCCGTTGCAATGAACGTAACGGAGTCCCGGGCGTCCGGAGAAACTCTTCCTAATCCAGTCCGGTGGCGTGGGCACGGAGATCCCCAGGCCGTTGTCCTCGCAGATGAACACGATGGGCATGGGGATGCCCTGATACGAGGCCCATGCCGCGGCATTGATGGCGCCCAACGCTGTGGAATGATTCGCTGAGGCATCCCCAAAGGTGCAGACGATGACGGCATCTGCCGGCATCACCGTGTCCTGAATCTTCAGTCGTGTGGCGTGATCGACGGCAAACGCCGCGCCCAT
>CAYMXG010000242.1:0-4254 GCA_964394115.1 uncultured Enterobacteriaceae bacterium
CAGGCCCGAGATGCCGCAATCGCGAATGACCTCCTGCAACCGGCGCGGATCCACGCTCGTGTATTCGTCCACCGGCCGGATGTCATACCAGCGATCCTCTCCATCGGGCTCAATCACAATGCAGCGCGCGGTGATGCCGGCTGGATGCGGTACCGGGTGGTCGCCGATATCCGTCACCGTGCCGGAGGTGCTGGCATGGATGGAAACACTTACATAGCCGGAGGCGACGGCGATCCGCTGGCCCTTCAGTACCCGGTCACCCACATTGACGATGGGCGTCGCCGGCAACCCGATGTGTTGTTGCAACGGCAGCACGATGCGTGCAGGCAATGGCTGCAACAGGGATTCCTCGCCGCAGGTCCACTCCATGTAGTGCGCCAGCGGCAGGCCGCCCGGGAATGCATGCAATTCCCGGATCATGCTGTCCCCGCCGGGGTGGAAACCGGGCGCGGCCATTGCCACTGGGGATTGCCGCCGGCGCGAACCATGCTGATGCAATCCACCGGGCAGGGGGCGACACACAAGCCGCAACCGGTGCACTGTCCGGAGAGGATGCAATGCATCTGTCCGGCGGCGCCGAGGATCGCATCCACCGGGCACGCGCGAACACATTTGACGCAGCCGATGCACAGGGGCTCATCAATGCGTGCAACCAGGATTGTGGGGGAGGTTTCCGGCCCGGGCGCGGGATGCACGGTGCTGCGGCCGAGCAATTGCTCCAGTTGCCGCACCGTATCCGCCCCTCCGGGCGGGCAAAGATTAATGTCGGCAGTGCCGGTGGCAATGGCCTCCGCATAGGGCCGGCAGCCCGCATATCCGCACTCGCGGCACTGGGTTTGCGGCAACAGTGAATCAATGCGGCTGACCAGCCGTGCGTGGCGAACACTGCCGCGACTGCTGACTGCAAGCGGGAACAGGAACCGCGGCGCCAGCGCGCAGGCCAGTAAAGCGCAGACCAGTATCAGCCCGGTCATGAACCTCCCAGCCCCGTGAAGCCCATGAATGCCATGGACAGGATCGCGAATATCAGCAACTGCAACGGTACGCCCCGAAATGCCGCCGGCACATCGGCGGTTTGAACGCGCTCCTGCATCCCAGCAAACAACACGCAGACGAGCGTGTAGCCCGCTCCGGTCCCAGCGGAAAAGGCAAGGGCGGTACCCAATCCATGCACGCCGGCCGTGCCGAGGAGCGCGGCGCCGAGAACGCCGCTGTTCAGCAGGGCCAACGGGAAGTACACGGCCAGGTGGTTATGCCACTGGGGCCGCAGGCGCGCCAGTACCGGCAGGCCGGCTGCGGTCACGGCAACGATCAATATAAGGAATGCCAGGGTGCGCAGATGGGAGAGCCCCTGCGGTTGCAGCACCTGGTGGTCCAGCAACCAGGCCAGTGGCGTGGAGACAAGAATAATCCCGGAAACCGCCAGCCCGAAGCCTGCGGCCACGTCGATGCGGCGGGACAGCGCCGCGGCCGGGGCCACGGCCAGCAAGTGGTGCAGCACCAGGTTATTGACCAGGCAGGCGCCGAGGAACACGGCGAGGAATTCAGTCATGTTCGAGTCCGCCAGCCTATTGTAGGACAGCCTTTATGCAGCCAGCCTGTCCAGAACCGGCCACGGGCGATCTGAATCTTCGTCATGCCCGCGAAAGCGGGCATCCAGCGAGACAATAAATTAGCTGGATCCCCGCTTTCGCGGGGATGACGGGTTCGTCGTTCATCATGGATTCCCCCAAGCCGGTCCTACATTCACTTCACCCGCATGCCCGGTGCAGCGCCGTCATCGGGTGTCAGCAGGAATGCCGGTCCGCCGTCACCGGCCGCCAGTACCATCCCCTCCGAAGTGCCGAAGCGCATCTTGCGCGGCTGCAGATTGGCCACCATCACCGTCAATCGTCCCACCAGCGTCGCGGGGTCGTAGGACGACTTGATGCCGGCGAAAACGGTACGCGTTTCCGCACCCAGGTCCAGCGTCAGTTTCAGGAGCTTGTCGGCGCCCTCCACGTGCTCAGCGTTGGTGATGCGCGCGACGCGCAGGTCAAGTTTGCCGAAGTCCTCGATGCCGATTTGCGGCGCGATGGGGACGATGGCCGGATTCACCGCGACCGGCGGCACGGACTCTGCCGGTTTGCTGTCATTAATCATGGCTTCAATATGCTCCTTTTGGACCCGCTGCAACAGTGGCTTGAATGGCTGGATAACATGGTCGAGCAGCGGAGACTTGGCGTCCCGCCATGCCAGCGGTGTGAGGTTGAGAAAGCGTTCCGATTCCTCGGCGAGGCGCGGCAACACCGGCTTCAGATACAGGATCAACAGCCGGTAACAGTTCAGCCCCTGGGTGCATAGCGCCTGCAATAGCGCATCCTGCCCCGGCTGTTTGGCCACCTGCCACGGCTTGAATTCATCAATGTACTGGTTGGCGCGATCCGCGAGCGCCATGATGTCGCGCGTGGCGCGGGCAAATTCACGCTGGTCATAGGCTGCGGCAATGGTGTCGGCTGCGGATTCAAACTCGGACTGTAGCGCCGGGTTGTGCAGTGATGCGCCGAGGCGCCCGCCGCAGCGCGAGGTGATGAACCCGGCGCAACGGCTGGCGATATTCACCACCTTGCCCACCAGGTCCGCGTTCACGCGCAGCGCAAAATCGTCCAGGTTGAAATCAATGTCATCAATCCCGCTTCCCAGCTTGGCGGCGAAGTAATAGCGCAGGTGCTCGGGATCCAGGTGATCGAGATAGGTGCGTGCGCGGATGAAAGTGCCGCGGGACTTGGACATTTTCTGCCCGTTGACGGTCAGGAAACCGTGCACGAACACCGCGGTGGGCGTGCGAAAGCCGCTGCCATGCAGCATCGCCGGCCAGAACAACGCGTGAAAATACATGATGTCCTTGCCGATGAAATGATACATCTCGGTATTGCCACCGGGGCGCGCGAAGGCATCGAAGTCGATCGGTTTCCTGGCGCTCAACTGGCGCAGGCTGGCCAGGTAGCCGATGGGCGCATCCACCCACACGTAGAAATACTTGCCCGGACAATCCGGCACCTCGAATCCGAAATAGGGCGCGTCGCGGCTGATGTCCCATTCCTGCAATCCGGCGCTGAACCATTCATCCAGCTTGTTGGCCACCTCGTCCTGCAGGTGGCCGCTGCGCATCCACTGCCTGAGCATGGTTTCAAAATCCGGCAGGCGGAAGAAAAGGTGCTCGGTCTCGCGCAGCACCGGGGTCGCCCCGGACACGGCGGACACTGGATTCAGCAGGTCGGTGGGGGCATAAGTGCGATTGCAGACCTCGCAACTGTCGCCGTATTGATCCTGGGCATGGCAGAACGGACATTCTCCGCGTATGAATCGATCGGGAAGAAACAGGTTCTTCACCGGGTCATGGAACTGGCGGATGACGCGGCGGGCGATGTGGCCGCCGTCGCGCAGGCGCGCATAAATTTCCTCCACCAGCGTGCGGTTCTCCGGGGAATGCGTGGTGTGATAATTGTCGAAGCTGATGCGAAAGTCCGCGAAATCACGCTGGTGTTCCGCAGCCATGCGCAGAATCAGTTCCTCCGGCGCGATGCCCTCTTGTTCGGCGCGCAACATAACCGGTGTGCCATGGGCGTCATCGGCGCACACATACCACAGCGTTTGCCCCCGCAGGCGCTGGTAGCGGACCCAGATGTCGGTCTGGATGTACTCCACCAGGTGTCCGATATGGATCGGCCCATTGGCGTAGGGCAGGGCACTGGTGACGAGGATCTGGCGTGATGTCGTGGGCATATCGGCGTGTGGTCAGCGGCGCGCGTAAAGGTAGCATTCTACTGCATAGGGGTGCAGGTAATGGTACGGTCCTTAGTGCCTCCGTTTGTCATTCCGAGGAGCGTTAGCGACGAGGAATCTTTGTGTCCAAAATAGCAAGATTCCTCGCTGCGCTCGGATTGACAAATTCAAACTGCACGGCTGCGCGCGGGAAAATAGGGTAAGATACGCATCCATTTTTCCGCGGCTCCAGCCTGATTCGAACATGTCATCCGTCACCCGGGAACAGATCACCGAAGCGCTTCATTCCGTGCTCGATGCCAACCTGCAGCAGGACCTGATCGGCGCGGGCGTGGTCAAGGACATCACCGTGGAACAGGGCCGGGTCGCAGTCCGGATTGAACTCGGATATCCCGCGGCGGGCAGCCGCGAGCAGATCATCGAGGCGACCCGGGCGGCCGTTTCATGCGTGCCCGGCGTGACATCCGCCGAGGTCACCCTGAGCACCAG
>CAYMXG010000243.1:0-4250 GCA_964394115.1 uncultured Enterobacteriaceae bacterium
CGCCGGCGGTCGGAATGCGAATCGCGCCCTGGCAGGATTCCAGTTCATCATTGCTTAACCCCGAGCGTTCATTGCCGAACACCATCGCCACCTGCGCCCCCGCGGCTGCGGCGGCAATGATGCGCGTGACGCCTTGCGCCGGTGTCATTTCCGGCCAGGCCAGACCGCGGGTGCGTGCCGATGCCGCCAGGATCAGACCGCAATCCTCCACCGCCGCGGACAGGGATTCCACCACTCGCGCCCGTGACAGGATGTCGTCTGCACCAGCGGCACGCGCCGTGACTTCGGCGCTCGGGAATATTTTCGGCCGCACCAGCCGCAGGCTTGGCATGCCCATGGTCTTCATGGCGCGCGCCGCAGCGCCGATGTTGCCAGGATGCGTGGTGGCCACCAGAACAATGTGGGTGTTTTCAAAAATACGCGCTGACATGATTCCTGTGTCCATGCTGCAATTCAGGCCGGGCCGTTGGTCCGACCTGATAGAATGCCGGCCGGAACTTCATGGACTCATTATGCATCCCCTGCTCAATATCGGCATCAAGGCCGCCCGCACTGCCGGTAACCTGATCCTGCGTTACCTGGACCGAATCGAGGGCATGCCCATCAGCAGCAAGGGCCGGAATGACTTCGTCAGCGACGTGGATCGCGCAGCGGAGGCGGTGATCATCGATACCATCCGCAAGGCCTATCCGAACCATGCCATCCTCGCCGAGGAAAGCGGCGCCAGCGGAGATGACGATTACCAGTGGGTCATAGATCCGCTTGATGGCACCACCAATTTCCTGCACGGGTTCCCGCAGTTCGCGGTATCCATTGCGCTCCGGGTCAAAGGGACGCTCGACCAGGCCGTGATCTACGATCCCCTGCGCCAGGAGATGTTCACCGCCTCGCGCGGCGCGGCAGCCATGCTCAACAACAAGCGCATCCGCGTCAGCAAGCAGCCGGGACTGGAGGGCGCGCTGCTGGGTACCGGCTTCCCGTTCCGCGAACAGGCCCGGCTGGACATGTACCTGGGTATCATGCGCACGCTGATCCCGCTCACCGCCGGCATCCGTCGCCCCGGCGCCGCGGCGCTGGACCTGGCCTATGTGGCCTGCGGGCGGCTGGATGGATTCTGGGAACTGGGATTGATGCCGTGGGACATCGCCGCCGGACATCTGCTGATCACCGAGGCCGGCGGCCGTATCAGCGATCTTGATGGCAGTGGTGACTGCATGGTGACCGGCGATGTGCTGGCCGGCACGCCGCTGGTGTACAGCGCCATGCTGGATTTGCTCGCCGGACATCCGGTACGAATTTAGGTAACTGATCTCTATTTCCCGCCACGCGGTGGTGATCAAGTTGAGCTGCTGCCCCGAGTCCAGTTTGGTGCATCGTGACCGGCATCGCATTCCGATAATACTGCGACACAGCTTCCATGAATAACCCGAAGTATCGCGGAACTCGATTAGCACATCGCCTGGGACTATGGCTGCGGCGCATTCCGGGCGGAGTGGGATTGCACAGCCTTACGGAAAGACTCTGCCAGGTCATTCGACGCCGCCAACTCAGGCGGCAGATTTCCGGCTTCGTGAATCCGTGGGACAACCAGAGGTTGACCGAAGCAGAATTTGATCAGACGAGACGGATCTGCAGAGACATACAGGCTCTGATTCTCGGCCGCGAACGCTATATCGAGGAAAACAGGCTCGACCCGGAATTCTGCTTTCCGGGCGCCCAATGGAAGGGCGACTGGGAGAAGAGCGAACTGTATCGCGGGACCGCGGCTCTGCTGCGGGAAGAATACGACGTTATTAACAACCTGCGCTTATTCTCCCAGGTTTTCACCGGCTATTCCCTGGTCGAGATGAAACCCGCCCACGGGATAACGCCCCCTGATCACGTGCCGTCTGATCTTGCGGGCCGGCTGTCAGAAGCCTCTCAGCGCGTCGATGAATGGGTTGGCCGCTACGAAATGCTCGCGCGATTCCTGCCGGACCATCTGCATATCTCACAACCGAATCGTTTCGGCGAAACTGGGTGGACATTCGCCGGATCCATCGTAAATCACGACACCTACGTCTATCTTGAACGTATCGCATTGCTCCATGCATCCGGCCTGCTGGAACGGCTTGGTGCCGGCGAACGGGGCCAGACCCCCTTGCTACTCGAAATCGGCGGCGGCTTCGGAGGACTGGCGTATCATTTGAAAAGGCGGGTGCCGCAGGCACGCTACATCATCCTGGATCTGCCTGAATCCCTGCTGTTCTCCGCCATTTACCTGTCGACACTTTTCCCCGATACGCATGAGCAAAATGTGATCGCCACTACACCTGATTTGATTACGAGGTATCTGGACCGTCCGGGTTTCACGTTTGTTCCAAACTTCTTTTGCCACCATTTCCAGGACTGTGGGGTCCGCGTCAACCTGGCCATCAACACCCTGTCCATGTCGGAAATGCTTGCCAGCCAGGTGACGACTTATTGCACCCTGATCCGGAAGTGTCTCGCTCCTGATGGAGTATTCTTCGAGCAGAATCAGAACAACCCGCGTATTGGCTCGCTCAATACTGAGCTCTATTTTGCCGGGGCCTTCCCCTTCCGTCGAAAGATTACATTGCCAGTCCATATCGTGAACGGCAGTCCGAATTTATGGTTCAGCAGGGAAATACCGGCGGAACTTCAGCCCATCCCCCTGCTCCGGAAATAGAAGGCTCAGTGACAGATGCCGGCGCGGCCTCGGTTGTCCAGATACCACCGGTAAGTCTGTTGCAGGCCCTCGTCCAGCGTCGTCCCGGGTACCCATCCCAAATGCCGCATGCGCGTTGCATCCAGGATCTTGAGCGGCATGCCATCGGGCCGGCTGGTGTCAAACTCCAGCCGTCCCCGGTACCCAACCACATTGCAGATCAGCCGTGCGAGTTCCGCGATGTAAATACCGGTTCCGGATCCTATGTTTATCGGCGCCGCCTCTGAATAGTGCTGCAACATGAATACGATGGCATCGGCAAGGTCGTCCACATAAATAAAGTCGCGGCGTGGATTTCCCGTGCCCCAGACACTCAGGGACGGTGTCGACGCGAGGTGCACCTCATGTGCGCGCTGCAACAGGCTGGCGATGACGTGCGCATACTCCGGGCGAAAGTTGTCACCCGGGCCGTAGGCATTCGCCGGGATCACCGAAATGAAGTCACAGCCATGCTGGCGCCGGTAGGCCTGGCAGAGCTTGATCCCGGCAATCTTGGCCACGGCGAACCACTCATTGGTGGGTTCCAGTGGCGCGGTCAGCAGGCTTTCCTCGCTGAGTGGCTGTGGCGCGTCGCGCGGATAGACACAGGCGGCGCCCAAAAACAGCAGTTTCTGCACGCGCCACTTCCAGGCCGCATGGATCACGTGCGTCGCAGTGGCCAGATTTTCGTAAATGAAATCGGCGGGATACTGATCATTGGCATGAATGCCGCCGACCCGTGCCGCGGCATGTATGACCACATCGGGCCGATGTTTCGCAAACCAGGCCTCCACCGGTTCCTGGCGCGCAAGGTCCAGCTCCTGGCGCGGGGCGCTGAGCACTTCGCACTGCTCCTGTTGCAGACGCCGCAACAACGCGGACCCGATCATGCCCCGGTGACCGGTGACAAATACGCGCTTGTGGCGCAGGTCAAATTTCATCACCCCTCCCCGCCTGGGCTGCGTCGATCCATGATTTCCGTGAACAGTTCCCGGTACTCCCGCAGCATCCGCTCCAGTGAAAACCTCTCCTCAACGCGGGAGCGGTTGTGCGCGCCCATATCGCGGCGCAGCGCCGGCGCATCCGCGAGCGCATGGATTGCATCCGCAAATGCCTGGACATTATCCATGGGACACAGGATACCGCCGCGGCCGCGATCCACCAGCTCCGGGATCGCGGAGCAATCCGTTGCCACCACCGGCAGGCCGCAGGCCATGGCCTCGGCAATCGCCAGCCCAAACCCCTCGCGGCGCGACGGCGCAAGCAACAGGTCGGCGCTTCGATACACCCCCGGCATTTCTTCATGCCCGACCGGGCCCAGCGCGACGGCGCGCGCGTGGCGAACCAACCGGCCCCGGTTGGCGAGGCCCCCGGTGTAGACGAACTCAATGTCGCCTCGCAACCGATCCAGGATCGCCGGGACCAGATCCGCGCCCTTGTGACGCGCCGGATTCCCGGCGAACAGGATACGCAGCGGCCGTTGCGCATCGCCACGCGCGCCGGCGGGCGTGAATGCCTGCACATCCACGCCGTTATGTATGAC
>CAYMXG010000244.1:0-4218 GCA_964394115.1 uncultured Enterobacteriaceae bacterium
GGTACTTGATGCCTTCCATGTCGTTGACGAGGAACGGCGAGCGCGTATCGGCGATCCGACGAAAAGCGGCGGTGATACTCTGCATGCCGCGGACGCCGGCCGGATCGGCGGGAGGGCCGATCAGCGCGATCTGGTTCGAGAATACCGCCCGTGGCCATTCACCATACCCTTCCAGCACGAACGCGCGCGTATCTTCGTGGCCGTAATGGGAGAGCACGACATCGGCCGCGCCGCGCCGGGCCGGGCCGTAGACATCTTCGCCCGGCGTCACCACGACCTTGAGGCCGCTGCGGATCACGAAGGCAGGCAGCAGTACATCGTACAAACCGCCATCGAGCGGGGTCTTGACCGAAGATAGGCGCAAGGTGTCAGCACTCGTGGCGACATCCGCCGCGGCGCCTTTCCCCCCGCCGTGGCCCGAACCGTGGCCGGAGCCCTGACCGGAACCGGGAACGGCCTGGGCCATCGCCACCGCGGCGCAAACCAGCAGGAGAACGAAGACAGGGACTCTGATTGCTCTGGTCATAACGTGTTCCACTCCCGTGATTTTTCAATCGTGTTCCAGTCAATGACATTGGAACACTTCATTTCTCAAACACCGAACGCCCGTCGAGTAGCGTGCGCAACACGGTGGTCGCGGGGAGATCGTCAATGTGGCAGGTGAGTGGATTGCGATCGGTAAAAATCATGTCTGCATGATTGCCGGGCGCCAGGGTTCCGATCCCCTGCCAGTCCAGAACGCGCGCCGCGTCCCGCGTCCACAACAGCAGCGACTCCTCGCGCGTGATGGCCTGGCCGGCGTCGAGATTCCGGTGCCCGCTGCCGGCAAATTCACAGGTCACGGCGAGTTGAATCTGCTCGAAGATGTTGCGCGGGCCCCAATCCGTGCCGCAACCGACCTGCAGACCGTGGTCCAGAAAACGGCGCAGCGGGACCAAATCCTTCCACACGTGTCTCCCCAGGCGCCCGCCGTACATGTCGCCCTTGCCCCAGTGAAAACCCTTGGACGTCGTGATCTTGATGCCGAGTTCCGCGTAACGTCGCGCGTGGGACTCGCAGGTGATGATCGCATGCTGCACGATCCAGCCGCGATCGCGCACCGCCGCCGCCGGGTGCCGGTCAATGGAATGCAGCAAGTCGTCATGTTCTTTCGGCGCCCCTATCACGCTGTTGAAGCGCAGCCCGTGCTCGAAGCAGAAATCGACGACCAGTTCCTCCGCTCGCTTGGGCAGAAACAGGTAGCCGGTGATCAGTTCCCCGTACGGGCTCCGGAATGGCTCATGCCAGTGCATGAAACCCGGGAAACAGGGTCCCGACCGGGCAATGGTGATGCCGTCGTGCCGCAGCAGCGGGTCATCCAGATCCGTGCTGGACAGGGCCAGACGCAGTGTCGCCAGCAGTTCCGCTTCGCTGGGAAGGTAATGGGGATTGAACGCCTGGCTGGCCGCCTCCAGCGAGGTCTTGACGCGGCAAGTCATGGCGCCGTCGCGGTGCAGTTTGCGGTAGCCCTCCACGTGCGCGGGTTCCATGACATGACTCTCATAGATGGTGGTTGCGCCCAGCGCATTCATGCCGGCCATGCCCACCCGGCCGGCGGCCTCCCACAGCGAATCCGGCGGCGCCCCGCCCAAATGGCTGCGCACCTGCAACCAGTACGGGTCGTCGATGTAATAATTGGTCACTGATCCGGTCACGACACCCGTGGGCATGCCGTGTTCGTCCTTCTCTATCCAGACATTGCACACGCGCCCAGGCGTGTAGTGGGAGATGCCGACACGCTGCAACGCAAGGCTGTTGAACGCGACAGCGTTGGGAATCCGGGGCGCCCAAGCCTGGATAATGATTGGATGTTCGCTTGACGCCCGATCCAGCACGTGGCGATCCGGCATCCGGCTTTCTTCCAGGTTCCGATAGGACCGGCGTATGAAATAGTGCGCCTCACCCACCGGCGTGCACATGATCCATTCGCCCTTGGGCGTAATCTGCGCGCGCTGTGCAATGCGCGCAACGATGTCGGCATGATTACGCGCGTCGCTGAGGTCCACCAGCGGCAGGGCAATGGCGGAAAAATGCATGGCATGGGGATGCGTGTCCACCAGCCCCGGCAGCACAGTGGCGCCTTCCGTATCCAGCAGCACCGGGTCGCGGCCGGCAACGGACTTCATGTCGGCAACGGAACCGAGCGCCAGGATGCGCCCGTTCTCGATAACCAGCGCCTCCTGCGGCGCAGTCACGCCGTCACAGGGAAGCACGGTGCCGCCGTGGATCAGTGTCCGGCGTGGCTTTTCGGTTCCTGCCCTGGTCATCGGTCTATTTCTCAACCCCAGACGTCGTTTGCGACGTCCACCACCAGCTGCAATTTGCGCCGCTGGTCGTCGAACGTCAGTGGATTCCCCGGCGCGGTACTGGCAAATCCGCACTGCGGGCTCAGGCACAGCCGCTCCAAAGGGACATAGGCACTGGCTTCGTCGATGCGGCGTTTCAGATCCTCGGCGGATTCCATTTCCGGCGTCTTGGAACAAATGAGTCCGAGCACCACGGTCTTGTCTTCCGGCATGAAGCGCAGCGGCTCGAACGACCCGGCCCGGGGCGAGTCGTACTCGAGGCAGAAAAAATCAATATCGAGTCCGGTGAATATCTTCTCCGCCACCAGGTCGTAGCCGCCGGCGCCCAGCCACTTGCCCTGATTGTTGCCGCGGCACAGGTGCATGCCCACCGTCAGACCCGCCGGGCGGTACCGCAGTGCGGCATTGTTCAGTTCGATGTACCGATCCAGGAGCTGGTCGGGGTCGTAGCCGCGCTGCCTGACACCCTCGCGCAATTTCTCGTCGCACAGCAACGGCAGCGACACAGCGTCCAACTGCACATAGGTGGCGCCAAGGCGGGCGAGATCCCGCAGTTCCTCCTTATATATGTCCGCCACGTCGGCGAAAAATTCCTCCAGGTCCGGATAGGCCTGCTCCGACACGCCCTCACGCCAGCGGAAGTAATGCTGCGAACAGGGGCTCGGCAGCGTGCACTTGGGCGTGCCCCGCGTCAGGGATTTCACGTACAGGTATTCGTCAGTGGCAATGCCGCGTTCTCGCTTGAGCTTTCCGGTGACCACTGCGGTGACATAGGTCATCTTCCTGCCGGAGTCGTCCTTGAACGGCAATGGCGCCTCCATGTCCGTGAAGCCGGACACGGCCTTGGGAAAATGACCCCAGTAAATGATGCGCCGGAATTCCCCGTCGGTAATGGATTGCAACCCCACGGACTCCTGCAACGCAATGGCATCCTTGATGTGCCTGTCCTCGACCTCCTTCAACCAGGCGTCGGAAAGGCGTCCGGCTGCATGGGCTGCGTACGCGTCCTTGAGTTCCTGCGGGCGCAACAGGCTGCCGATGTGATCAGCGCGGAACGGCGGCGTGCGCCGCTTCATGGTGTCCTGTTTTTCCCTGGCATGGGGATGATCATGGAGACCTGGGCGCGGTATTCCTCGTAGACGACGCCGAGCTGGTTCACCAGGTCGCGCTCCTCGAAATGCAGCGCGATGAAAATGTAGGCCGTGGTCGCCACCGCGAACAACAGGTGACCCACGCTCATATGCGGCGTGGCCCAGAACGCGATGATGAACCCGAGCATGATGGGATGGCGCACGAAGCGGTACAGGAAGACCTTGCGAAAACCCACCGGCGCGTAGTCCATGGACCGGTAGTGCAACCATACCTGGCGCAAACCGAACAGGTCGAAATGGCTGATCAGGAAGGTGCTGATGAGCACGATGCCCCAGCCCAGCCAGAACAGCGCCCACAGCGCCGGCCGGCCGATGGCATGCTGCACGTCCCAGATCACCTCCGGCATCGCCCGCCACTGCCAGTACAGCAGGATCAGCGCGAGACTCGACAGCAGCACATAGGTGCTGCGCTCGACGACCGACGGCACGTACTGCGTCCACCAGCGCTTGAATCCCGGCCGCGCCATGACACTGTGCTGGAGGGCGAATACGCCGAGCAGCAGCACATTAATCAGCACTGCTTCCAGCAGGGGGCCCGGCGCGCCGGAGTCGATGGTCTTCGGCGCCACGAAACCGCCGACGAATCCGACCGAATAGAGAAACGTGACGAAGAACAATAGATAGGAGACAACACCGTAAATCAAGGCGAGGGTTCTGGTCATGGCTGTACCTCCGTTGTGACATTCACAATTGCGTTTGCGTCAAATCAGCGCGCCCGCAGA
>CAYMXG010000245.1:0-4214 GCA_964394115.1 uncultured Enterobacteriaceae bacterium
GGCTGCCCCACGGAAGTTTTGCCGGATCGCGCTCGGCCAGCACGCGAATGCGATCCCCGTTCACCACCATGCTGTCGCCGTCCACGGACACCTGGCCCGGGAACCGGCCGTGGGCGCTGTCATACTGGGTCAGGTGGGCATTGGTCTTCGCATCGCCCAGGTCATTGACGGCGACGATGGTCAGCTCGCTGGTGCGTTTGCTTTCGTACACCGCGCGCAGGATGTTTCTGCCAATGCGGCCGTAGCCGTTGATACCCACTTTGATCGCCATGTGCCAACTCCTAAATTAATTACGGTGACAAACCTCGATATTAGCCCCGCCCAATCCGGGAACCCCTGGAATTATTCAGGGCATAATCAATTAAACAGGGAATTCACGCACGCCACCACGCTGGCGGCGTTCAGGCCAAAATACTGGTACACATCCGGGCCGGGTGCCGAGGCGCCAAAGCGCGGCACACCAAGGATGCGGCCTTCCAGGCCCACGTACTTGTGCCAGTAATCCGGGATGCCCGCCTCCACCGCGACCCGGCGCCGGCAGCCGGGCGGGAGGACGCTGTCCCGCCACGCTGCGTCCTGGGCGTCGAAGGCACTGGTGCAGGGGATTGAGACAACGCGAACCTTGCGTCCGGCCCGTGCCAGCTCCGCGGCCGCCTCCACCGCAATCCCGACTTCCGAACCGGTGGCGATGATGATCGCGTCCGGCTCCGGGCCATGATCCAGGAGTACATACCCGCCGCGTTCGATCTGCGCCATCTGCTCCGATGTGCGCTGCATGGGCTTCAGGTTCTGGCGCGTAAGCAGCAGGCAGGTCGGGCCGTCGCGGCGTTCGATGGCGGCCTTCCAGGCCACCGCAGTTTCCACGGCGTCGCAAGGCCGCCAGACCGACATGTTCGGGATCAGGCGCAGGGTCGCCGCCTGTTCCACGGCCTGGTGGGTGGGGCCGTCTTCCCCCAGTCCAATGGAGTCATGGGTCAGCACGAAGATATTGCGCCGAGCCATAAGCGCGGCCATGCGCAATGCATTGCGGGCATAGTCCGAGAATATAAGGAATGTGCCGCCGTAGGGGATCAGGCCGCCGTGGAGGGCGATGCCGTTGTTGATGGCGGCCATGCCGAACTCGCGCACACCATAATATATGTAGTTGCCCGGGGTCCCGGCCGTGAACGTTGTCGAGCCGGACCACAGCGTCAGGTTTGAACCGGTAAGATCCGCGGAACCACCGATCAATTCCGGCAACACCGGACCATAGGCATTCAGCGCATTCTGGGAAGCCTTGCGCGTGGCGATGTTTTCACCCTTCGCTGCCGTGGCGGCTATGAACGCGCGACTCGTTGCCTCCCAGTTTTCCGGTAAAACCCCCGCCATGCGCCGCTCAAATTCCGCTGCCAGCTCCGGATGCGCCTCCCGGTACGCCTTGAATCCACGGCGCCATTTGGCCTCGGCGCGCGCACCGCGCCGGCGTGCGTCCCAGCCCTGGTAATATTCCTCCGGTATGTGAAAGGGCGCGTGCGGCCAGCCGATCTGTGACCGCGCCCTGGCGACCTCGTCTGCGCCCAACGGCGCGCCGTGGCAATCCGCACTCCCCTGTTTGTTCGGCGCGCCCCAGCCGATGATGGTGCGGCAAATGATTAACGTGGGCTGCCCCTTGGTCCGCCGTGCCTTGCTCAATGCCCGCTTCAGCTGGTCCGCGTCGTGGCCGTCCACGTTGTTTATCACGCGCCAGCCGTAGGCCTTGAACCTGGCGGCGACGTCCTCCGTGAACCAGCCGCGCACGTCACCGTCGATGGAGACCTGGTTGCTGTCAAAAATGGCGATGAGTTTTTCCAGGCCCAGGGTCCCGGCCAGGGATGCCGCCTCGTGGGAGATGCCCTCCATCAGGCAACCGTCGCCGACAGAGACATAGGTGAAATGGTTGATGATCTGATGGCCGGGCCGGTTGAATTGCGCGGCCAGCTGGCGTTCCGCAATGACCATGCCCACCGCATTGGCAAAGCCCTGTCCCAACGGGCCGGTGGTGGTTTCCACGCCAGGCGTGTGCCCGACCTCCGGATGTCCGGGCGTGCGCGAATGCAGTTGGCGGAAGCGCCGCAATTCATCCAGGGCCAGGTCATAGCCCGACAAGTGCAGCACCGCGTACAGCAACATCGAGCCGTGCCCGTTGGAAAGTATGAAGCGGTCTCGATCAACCCAGCGCGGATTGGCCGGGTTGTGGCGCATGAAATCGTTCCAGAGCACTTCTGCCAGATCGGCCATGCCCATGGGTGCGCCCGGATGTCCGGAATTGGCCGCTTGTACCGCGTCCATGCTCAAGGCACGCACGGCGTTTGCTAATTCACGTCTGGATGGCATCTTGATCAGTGGTTACATGGTTCGGAGGGGGCGGTATTTTGGCCCAGCCTAACGACAGCTACAAGCCACAAGCTACAAGCTACAAGTAAAACCCCGAGGCCAACCCGCAGTTCTTGAGGTTTGTAGCTTGTTGCTTGTTGCTATGTTTTGGTGCTGCGCCATTTTATCGAGCAACCCATGCTGGGGACCTGCTGCTCCGGAGCCTGCCCCGTTTCGGCGATGAGGCGCATGGCGTCGAACAATTCGCGCTGCATGCCCGGCATTTCAGCACGGCCCGGTGTGACGGCATTGAGGCGGCCGCGGTACTTGAGCCTGAGTTCCGCGTCATAGCCGAAGAAATCCGGCGTGCACACGGCGCCGTAGGCACTTGCCACCTGCTGCGACTCGTCAATCAGGTACGGAAACGGGTAATGCCACTGCGCGGCGGTCACGCGCATGTGCTCCAGGTCATCCTCCGGGTAGGCAGTAATGTCGTTGGGCATGATGGCAACACTGTTTACCCCGAGGGCAATCAGATCGGTGGTATCACGCACCAGTTGCTCCTGTACAGCCTTCACGTAGGGACAATGGTTGCAGATGAACATGACCAATGTGCCGCGCGGCCCACGGCACTGTTGCAATGACCGGTCACGCCCGTCGGTGCCGGGCAGCAGAAAATCCGGCGCGGGCAGGTTCAGCGTAGCGGACGGTGTGGTGGTCAGTGCCATGATGGAATCTCAGTTCGCGCATAGTATCCTGTCCGGCGCATAACATTCAGGGCTGTGCCGCCCCCCAATTCCTGGAATCAATCCGATGTCCGTCAACAAGTACAGCTTTGAGTTTTTTCCGCCACGAACCGACGAGGCGACGTCCCGGCTGCGGGATACCTGGAGTCGCCTGGCGCCGCTGGGCCCGGATTTTTTCTCGGTCACCTATGGGGCGGGCGGCAGTACGCGGGAACGAACCCTGGAGACAGCATTGGCGATCCAGCATGGCACCGGCATCGAAGGTGTCCCGCACATTTCCTGCACCGGTGCCGATATCGCGGAGCTGGAGATCACACTGGAGCGTTATCGGTCGGCGGGTGTACGCCACGTGGTGGCACTGCGCGGCGATCTGCCGTCGGGCAGCATCGGCCGCGGATCGTTGCAGCACGCCAGCGAACTGGTGCAATTAATCCGCCGTGCCACGGGCGACTGGTTTCATATCGAGGTGGCGTGCTACCCGGAGTTTCATCCCCAGGCGAAAAGCCCCGGCGCCGATTTGGGCAATTTTCAGCTCAAGGTGGACGCCGGCGCCAACAGCGCCCTGACCCAGTACTTTTACAACCCGGATGCGTACTTCCGGTTTCTGGACAGTTGCGCCGGACTGGGGATCAAGGTTCCCATCGTTCCCGGCGTCATGCCGATCATCAACAGCACTCAACTGATTCGATTTTCGGAGGCCTGCGGCGCCGAGATCCCGCGCTGGATCATGAAGCGGCTGCAGGAATTTGGTGATGACGTCCAGTCTATCCGCGCTTTCGGTGTGGACGTGACCACGGCGCTGTGCGAACGCCTGCTCGCCGGCGGGGCACCCGGTTTGCACCTTTACACCATGAATCGTTCTGAAGCCGCGGAGCAGATTTGGCGCAACCTTGGCCTCCCGCGCCGGTGAATCGTTGTCATCCATAAACGGCCATCCGGGCCGTTTATGGATCCGGGAACGAAAAAGTGTGATTTTTCGTTCCCTCCGAAATCAACGATATGCGTCGTCGATTTCGCCGGTGCATCCCTGCACCGGTTCAGTGCCCGCCGGAAACGGATGGACACTAATCCGCCATGATCCACGGAACTTGTGGCAGTTGCAGGCTGGGGGTATCGTCATGCCGCATGGCAAGACAG
>CAYMXG010000246.1:0-4206 GCA_964394115.1 uncultured Enterobacteriaceae bacterium
CTCCGCCAGCACCAGCAGGGACGCCAGCGCCTGCGCAATCTCCCACTCCTGTTCCGCGTAGCGCACCGGCGGCAGGTAACGCACTTCCTCGAGCCGATGCAAAAGCAGATCGTGCTGCGCCAGTTCCGCCAGCAGTCCGGACATGCGCATTTTCATGTCCGCCTCGCGACCCTTGCCCGGCGGGAAGCCCTGGGACACGGTGATGGACTTGCGCCAGCCGCCGGTCTTCGTCAACAGCAATTCCACGATCCCGCGCCATTGATCCAACGCTGTGTGATTTCCAGCCGGCAGGTCCGTGAGCCCGGCGCAGGCGCGGATCCCGGAATCCGTGCCCGCGTTGACCAGATTCTGCGCGGCGTAATTGGCCAGCCCGGCAAGCCCGGCCGCATGTGCCGCGGGAAACTGGCGCTGCAACCCGGCGAGGGAGGAATCCACGAGCCGCTCCAGTGCCCCCTCCAGTTCGTCACGACGCACACCGCCGGCAACGTGCCGCAACCATTGATCGCGCTGCTTCAACATGGCTGCCAGCAGATCCCGCAGCCGCGGCAAATCATTGTCGAGATGGGTGAGTAACGCGGCGATGGCCCCGGACCATGCATCACCGGATTCCAGTAGCGCCAGGGTGCGCGCCGCGGCTTCGCGGTAGTGGGGCGCGGCGTCCTCGGCGGTTTCGGGTTGTGCGCCGAGCCGCGCCAGCAGCGGCATCTGCCGCGTCAGGAACGCGCAGAAGCTGTCCACGGTCTGGATGCGCAGGCGTCCGGGGTTTTGCTCCAGTTGCCAGTCCCCGGCCGTGTCCCGCGCCAGTGCCGCCCGCGCCAGCTGCCACGTGGCGCGGGCATGTTCTGCCGCCGGTTCGGGCAAGGCACGCGCCGCTCCCAAGGCCTTCATGACACGGGCGCGCATCTCCGCCGCCGCCTTGTTGGTGAAGGTGATGGCGACGATTTCCTCCGGGTGTTCCACGTGGGCGAGCAGCTTGAGGTACCGTTGGATGAGCAATTCGGTTTTGCCCGAGCCCGCCGGCGCCTGCACGATGAACGACGCGCCGAGATCCAGTGCGCGCGCGCGTTCGGCCTGGTCCGCCGCGGGCCTAGCTTTCATGGTTGTCGCCATCAGCGCCATCGTCCAGTCCCGGCGCCACGCCCAGCTCGTGCACGCGGCAGAAGGGATGCAGGTCGCAGTTCCGGCACGTGACGTTGCCATTGCGCGGATCCACCTGCGCATGACCGCGTTCGAACTGCGTCGCGAGATTCAGCAGCACGCCGCGCCAACCGGCCAGCAGTTGGTCCCATGCTGCCGGGGCTTTCACGCCCGGCAACAGGTCCGGCTCCGCGGAGACGCCCTTGAAGACGCTGTCGCCACGCACGACGCGCGCGAAAGCCACGGCCGCGAGGGGTTCGGCGCCGGTCACGGCATACAGCGGCAGTTGCGGTTCTTCCGGCCGATCTCCTTCCCAGGGCTTCGCCGGCACGTGGCCGGTCTTGTAATCAAGAATGATCTGTTGCCCGCCCGGCAGCGTGTCGATGCGATCCATGCGCAACTGCCCGGCGATGCCACCGAGACGAAACGGGCGCGAGGTTTCGCAGCCGGTGACAGTGAACGGTCCGCGCCGGCGCTCCTGCGCCAGCCACTCGCGCACCAGTGTGCCAAGACGCTGCCGCTCCACGGCGGCGAAACGTGGCGTGAACACCAGCGGCCGGCGCTGCACGGCGGTACCCACGACCTTTTCCACGGCCGCGTCCACCACCGCGCCGATCCCGTCATCCGACAACTTCAGCAACTCCGCCTGGCTGCCCAGGGTGAGCCAGACCTGTTGCAACACCGCGTGCACCAGGGTGCCGCGTTCCATGGCATCCAATCCCACATCCGCTTCATCGAGGGCGTCCGCCTGCAGGCGGTGTTTCGCAAACGCGCGGAACGGGCACGCGGCCTGGTTTTTGAACAACGCGGCACCGCCGCGCACCTCAGTACCTGCAGCCAGACCGGGGCCAGCGTCGTCAACAAACATGTCCACGCGCCGCGCGGCGAAGACGCGGGCGACCCAGCCCGCATCCTCCGCCAGGGGCGGTTGGCCCTCGACCAGTGCGCGGATCAGAGGGCTGGGCCGGAGCACGGTGTCTCCGTCCTGCATCGGCCAACTCATGACCACATCGGGGCACGCGGCCAGCAGGGAGCCGGTCATGCGCTGCGCCCGGGCCAGTTCTGCCTCGGCACTGGCGCGCGGCATGCCGGCGTCACGTTGCAACGGCAGTGGGATGAACGGATTGGGTTGGGCCGAGGGCGGCCACGCATCCTCGTGCATGCCGGTAACCCACAGGTGATCGAATCCCATGTCCGCAGCGCCGCTGAGATCCAGCACCTGGATCGGTGCTTCCGGGGTCTGCGGCTGGAAGGACCGCTCTGCCACCAGCCGCCGCAGCTGCCGCAGTGCCGTGCCGAAATTGAAGGCGCCGGTCACGGCGTCCAGCGCCGCGAAATCCCCGAGCACGTCGCGCCATGCCGACAGCACCTGGTATTCGACGCTGGTCAGTGTGCGGTCACCGGGCCAGCCCGCGTCCTTGAGCAACATCGAACAGGCGCGGGCCCAGTCCGGTGCGCGCTGTTTTGCAGGCAGGGCGCGCGCACGCCCCTGCAATGCGCCCAGCCCGTGCAACAGGTCCGCGACGCCGCCGCAACGATTGCCCTCGGCGAGCATGGCGCGGATGCCGATTTCCGGATCCCGCCGGCGCCGGAGCGCAGCATCCAGCAACGCGCGCGCCGGCGCTTCCGCCAGCGCGCCCCGGAGGAACGGACTGCGCAACAACGCACCGGCATCGATGGCAGACAGGCGCTCCGTGGCCAGCGACAGGATCAGCAGGGCATGGGCCACGACAGGTTGATCGGCGAGCGGTTCACCGGCGGCGATGCTGAATGCATCCTGCTTCCCGTCCGGCACTGTCACCAGCGAGACCGGGGTGAGCACGTTTGCGAATATGTCCTGCACCGGCACGCGCCTGGAAGACAACCCCGGCACGACGATGCCGATGCTGCCGGCGGGATCCCGTTCGAGACAACGGCGCGCCCAGCGCGCCGCCGCGAGCAACTCGGCATGGGCATCGTGGAACGGCGCCTGGATGGCACGGCCCGCGGCGCGTGGCGGCGGCCGTTGCACCACCTCGACGCCGATCCCGTTCAGCGCTTCCGCCAGCGCGCGCGCCACCGGCGTGGGTTCATCGAAACCCACGAGCGATACCGTGCGCGCGCCACGCGCAGGAACTTCGTTCACGGCACGGGCGAGGAGCGCCGGCAACTGCGCCTCGTCCAGCCACGCGCCCTCGACGCAACGGCGCCCATAGGCCTGTGCCCAACCGCGAAAGGCGCGCGCATCTTCGTTCAGGAATATTCCATCGGGGAAGATGGACCGGTTAAAGGCGTGCAGATTGTCCCAGGCGTCCATGACGCGGGTGGCCACGGCGGCCGGTTGCAAAAGGTGCTGGCGTTGCGCGGAGGATTCGATGATTTGCTGCCATAGCACGCGGCGCTGGGCGGGACGCAATACGGTGTCGGTACGGCCCGTGTTCCAGCGCAGTTCCTCCCACAACCTGCCGATCCAGGCATTCCACGGCAGGATATCCGGCGACCCCCACGCCAAAGCCCCGCCGGCGAGTCGCGCGGAAGTAAGCTGCCAGGTCAGGCGCCGCGCCAGCCGCGCGCTGGCGGTAACGATGGTGGCACCGGGGTGGAGCCAGTCGGGAGAATTACGGGTCATTTGCCATTGCCTTTCTACCAACTACCATATTCACGCTCCCCTCACCGGCTCAAATTGCGCAAATTCTCCACCCGGGCCGGGTAATCAATGAATGGATTGCGCCGGCCCTGGAGTTTCTCTATCGCTTCATTGCGCTCCCGCTCCTGTTTGCTGGGAGGGTCTTCGCGGTTCCACGCCTTCAGCAGTTCCAGCATCGTGTCGTTGACGGCAAACCGGTAGGTGGCGCGCATATAGAGGATGGCGCGGGCGATATTGCCGCGCGCCAGCGGACGCGGCTCCAACACGCCACTGCGCCACTCCACATCGCAATCGTCGAAACGCCATTCCTCCCCGTCGACGATTCCGAATTCCCGGCCGTTGCGATAGGCGATCAATTCCTGCACCTCCGGATACAGGTTGTGCAGGTCCGATTCCATCATGGCGAACTTCCCGCCCATGCGGGCACGGCACTGGGCGCGATC
>CAYMXG010000247.1:0-4201 GCA_964394115.1 uncultured Enterobacteriaceae bacterium
TCCGCGCTGCGCGAACGGTGCAGGTGTTTGCGGCGCGACATGCCGATGCCGTGTTCCGCCGAGATGGAGCCCTGCAACTCGCCGACGCGCCGGTACACGATGTCGTAAATACGATCGGTATCCGCCGGGTTGCCGCTGGAAATAAGCAGGTGCAGGTTGCTGTCACCCAGGTGGCCGAACGCCAGCTTGGTGACCTCGCTGAAGGCGACGCAGAGATCGGCGTTGATGGCCCGCAGCATGCGATCGAGCGAGCCGACGGGGATGCTGATGTCAAAATTGGCGGCGCCCAGCGGCGCGAACTTCGGCAGGATCTCCGCCACGCCGTCGCGGATGCGCCAGAATTGTTCCATTTCCTTTTCCGATTTGGCAATGGCTGCATCCACAAGCCACTGCGCCTCGACGGCTTCGCCGAGCGTATCGGTGAAGGTTTCCTCATCGGATTTTTCCTGGCTGCCCTCAAATTCAATCAGCACGTAGATGGGATGTTCCTGCTTGAATGGGGATTTCAACGCCGGGATATGCGCCAGGATATGGTTGAAGTAGTCGTCCCACATGACCTCAAAGGCGCTCAGCCCGCCGGCCAGGTTCAACTGCAGGTGATGCAGGAATTTGATCACGTCGTCCAGGTTTTTGAGCGCACACAGCGCCGCGAACCGTGTCAGTGGCCGCGGGAACAGGCGCAATACCGCCCGCGTGACCACGCCGAGCGTGCCCTCGGTGCCGATGAAGAGCTGCTTCAGATCAAACCCGGCATTGTTCTTCAGCATCTTGTTCATGGATGTGATCACCGTGCCGTCGGCGAGCACGACTTCGAGGCCGAGCACCAGATTGCGCGTCATGCCGTAGCGGATCACCTCGTTGCCGCCGGCATTGGTGGAGATATTGCCGCCGATGGCGCAGGACCCGCGCGCGCCCAGGTCCAGTGGAAAACGAAAACCGGCCTCGGACGCGGCATTCTGGATCGTCTCCAGTGGCGTACCGGCCTGCACCGTCATGGTCATCGCTTCGTGATCCACCTCTTCGATCGTATGCATGCGCTCGAGTGACAGTGCGATCTCGCCGGCGTGGGGAGTTGCCCCGCCACACAGCCCCGTCAATCCACCCTGGATCACCAGCGGTTGCCCCGCCGCATGACAGCTTCGCAGGATGAACGACACTTCATCGGTGGATGCCGGGCGCAGGACCGCAACCGGCGCCTGGGCATTGACCAGGCTGGCGTCGGACGCGTATCTGCCACCGGCATCGGCGCCCTGCAAGACTCCATGGGGTCCGAGGCGATCCTGGAGGGCATCGATCAGGGAATTGCGCATGCTGTAATTCTACCTAAGGTCGTAGCGAATTAATTGCTTCCACCACCGGATGGCCATTCCGCCGCCAGCACTGGAATGATCAAGTGTACGTCGCCCCGGCGAAGGCCGGGGTCCAGTAAGCGCCCCTGGATACCGGCATCCGCCGGTATGACGGATGGCGTCGATTTCAGCAGCATGACAATTTGATCATTTATACAGGAATGCCCCTGACTCCGTGACATCGTGGCTGCTTTTGCGACTTGCCGCGCAGGATGGCTGACGGTAGCCTCTCTTCCCATGGCCAATGCCCACTTTTTCCCCCCGCTTGAACCCCATTCCTCCGGCCGTATCCAGGTGGATGCGATTCATTCTGTGTACTGGGAGGAGTGCGGGCGCCCGGACGGCATTCCGATCCTGTTCGTGCATGGCGGGCCGGGCGCGGGCTGCTCAATGTTTGACCGGCGCTTCTTTGACCCGGCCCGGTTCCGGATCGTGTTGCTGGATCAACGCGGCTGCGGCCGCTCGCGCCCCCTGGGTGAACTCGCCAACAACACCATTGATATGCTGGTGGCGGACTTCGAGCAGCTGCGGGTGCAACGGGGCATTGAACGCTGGCATGTGTTCGGCGGTTCCTGGGGCAGCACACTTTCCCTGTATTACGCCCAGCAACACCCCGAGCGCATGCTGAGCCTGACCCTGCGCGGAATCTGGTTGTTGCGCGCCATGGAGATCCATTGGTGGTTTTACGAGCTGGGCTGCTTGCAGCCGGAGTTGTGGAAACGCTTCGTGGAGGAATTGCCGGAGAATGAGCGCGGCGATTTGCTCGAGGGTTATTGGCGCCGTCTGAACGACCCGGATCGGAAAGTGGCCCTTTCCGCAGCGCGGGCCTGGAGCATCTACGAGGGTTCATCCTGCACGTTGCTGCCGAACCCGGAGTTCTCCGACATGTTCGCCCAGGAGGATCTCGCCTGGAGCCTGGCGCGGCTGGAGGCGCACTATCTCCGCAATCAGCGCTTTGTACCCGATACCCTGCTACTGGACCGCGTTGGCCGCATTCGTCATCTCCCCGCGTTCGCGGTGCACGGTCGTTACGACCTTGTTTGCCCGGTGAAGAACCTGGTCGATCTCAAGGACGCCTGGCCGGAACTGGACTGCGAAATCGTGCCTGATGCCGGGCATTCATCCCATGAGGCCGGGATCACACGGGAATTGGTGGCGGCCACGAACCGCATCGCGGCCACCGGCAGCCCGTTACGTTCATAGGCAGGGGTCAGAGCGTTCGCTCTGACCCCGGTTCAACGGGTTACAATGTCGCGGAAATGAAGGACTCGCATCAGTGAACGATACACCCGGCGGGACGCAGACGGACGCAGAGCACGCGCGCCTGGTGCAGGAATTGCAGCGCCGCATCGACGCGCTGCACGGCACAAGCGATTCCGAATTCGGCGAGTTCAACAAACTGGATTGGTTGCTGTGTGTGGGCGGGTTCGTGGTTTTCCCCTACCTGTTGTATCTCTGGTTCTGGCCATGAGCCGGCGCGGCGGGCAGCAATGAGAGACGACGCACTCGAAGCCGCCCACGTCCCTGTCGCCCACGAAGATCCGGAAAGCGTATTCGCCCGCCTGCCGCTGCTGGCGGGCGAGCGCGCCTACGATACGCTGCGGGCCCACGGGGCCTGTTTTGCCTACGCGATTGCCACCTGGTGCTTCCTGCTCGGCAGTTATGCCGCGGATTTTCTCGGCGCCGTGGAAGGAACGGTGTGCCTCATCGCCGGCAACCTGATTGGTGTATTCCTGTGCACGATGCCGTTATCCCTGGGCTGCCAGCGCTACGGCCTTGAGCAGATGGATTTCTGCAAAACCGCGTTCGGTCAGCGCGGCACCCATATCCTGATCATCTTCTATCTCATCAACATGCTCGGCTGGTCAGGCCTGCTGCTGGTGATGTTCGGCAACGGGATATTCAACTTGGCCACGGCGTACGGGTTGGATCCGGGACAGTGGGTGGTCGGCGCCGGTGTCGCGTTCGGCATCTGGATCTCATACCTGATCGCCACCCACGGCGTGCAACGCCTCGGTACCGTGGCGACGTGGGTGACGCCGTCGCTGGGATTCGTAGTGCTGTACATGGTCTACCGGCTCATAAGTGTCCATGGCTGGGAGTCCATTTCCACCTCCGGACCCCTGGACCCGACGCCTGATCGCGTGATCAATTACGCCATCGTGCTGGAACTGGGCATCGCTAATGGTTTTTCCTGGTGGGGCGGCATCGGTTTCATCGCGCGCAACACGCGCAGCCAGCGCGATTCGGTGTATCCGCAGATACTGCAACTGGGTCTGACCTCCGGACTCGTTGCATCCGTGGCGCTGTATGCGGCGCTGGCGGTGGGTTCCGATGATCCGACGGAATGGATGATCCCGCTCGGCGGCCTGTTCATGGGCACCGTGGCGCTGATTTGCATCGGCATGGCCAACATCACCGCGGTATCGCTGTCCGTATTCGCCAGCGGGCTGGCGTTGCGCCATATTCCGTTTTTGCGGCTCAAGCCGTGGTGGCAGGTGATCGTGATCACAATGATCCCGTGCGGCTTCTTCGTCTTCTGGGCCAGGGAATTGTATGACCTGGGGGCGTCATTTCTCGCCTACAACGGCACCATGTACGCGCCCATTGCCGGTATCGTGTTCGTGGACTTTTTCTTCCTGCGCCGCCAGCGCATCTGCCTGCGCTCCATCTTCGACAACGATCCGAAGGGCGAATACTGGTACTGGAAGGGATTCAACCTGCTGGGCCTCGGCGGCATCGTGCTCGGCCAGGCCGTGTATTTCTACCTGTTCGATCCCATCGACCTGGAGACACACTGGTTGTTCACCTATGTGCCGGCCTCGGTCGCAGCATTCATGGTGCCGGCGCTG
>CAYMXG010000248.1:0-4200 GCA_964394115.1 uncultured Enterobacteriaceae bacterium
ACCATGATCTGGTCGAGGGTTTTGCCCAGGGCATTGGCGTCCAGGCCAACGGGCTCCAGCATCTGCTGTTCGGCAAGGGCAAGGGCTTGAGTCATGATTGATTTGGATGCCACGGGTGGTTCACAAGTTCAGTCTGCGGTGGTTCAGCGCCGAAAAGCTCCGGCGCAGCGCCTGCAATGCGTCAAAATCGAGATCGGCGCAGGCGAAGCCGGGGCCCGCCTCTACACAGCACAAAATCTCACCCCAGGGGTCGACGATCATGCTGTGGCCCCAGGTGGCGCGTTTTTCGTTGTGCACGCCACCCTGGCCGGGGGCAATGACGAAACACAGGTTCTCCACGGCGCGCGCGCGCAGCAGGATCTCCCAGTGTTTTTCACCGGTGCGCGCCGTGAATGCGGAGGGCGCCGTGATCATCACGATGCCCTGTGCGTGCATGCCCCGGTAAAGCTCCGGGAAGCGCAGGTCATAGCACACCGACATGCCGATGTTGCCAAAGGGCGTGGCCGCCACCACCGGTTGCGCGCCGTGCTTCATCGTGGCGGACTCGTTGTACTGCTCCCTTTTCTCCGCATCCACGTATACGTCGAACAGGTGCATCTTGTCGTAACGGGCGACGCAATTGCCCTGCGGGTCGTACAGCAGGCTGCTGTTGTATACGCGTTCCGGTTCGTCGGACTGGATGGGCAAGGTGCCGCCCAGAAGCCAGATCCCATGCTGCCGCGCCTGGGCACTTAAAAAATCCTGCAACGGGCCGCGCCCGAAGGTTTCCCGGATGGCCAGCTTGGCGCGGTCATCCACGCTGATGATGGCGAAGAATTCCGGCAGGGCGGCAAAGCCCGCACCGGCGGCCTTCGCCGCACCTATCAGGTTCGCGGCGTCGGCCAGGTTTTGCCCCACATCCGCGCCGGAAACCATTTGAATGACTGCCGCCCGTAGCATGCGCGCAGTATACGGTACCTTGAATACGGGGTCGGAACACATGCGCCGTCCCTTGGTCCCCGCGTCTTCGTCATTCCGGAAACCGCGAGTGAGCCGTCAGCCCCGGACTTGATCCGGAGGGTTATCCGGAATCCAGTCCGCACGTTAATCCCCGCTGGGTTCCGGGTCGCGGATCCTGCGGACCCTTGCCCGGAACGACGGGGTGAAACTCCGTCAATCAGGGGGTGGTCAGCATGCTTCGACCCCCGTCTGGCGCGTTCAACTTCTCAGCCGGGATGCCGTATACTTGCCAGCCCTTTTTCCCTACCAGCAGCAGGTAATTCGGCCGTGGATACCGATTTTCCCAGGATCAACCGACTTCCGCCCTACGTTTTCGCCATCGTCAACGAACTCAAGATGGCGGCGCGTCATCGGGGCGAGGACATCATTGATTTCGGCATGGGCAACCCGGACCAGCCGACGCCGCCGCACATTGTCGAAAAACTGGTTGAGGCCTCGCGCCGCAAGGACACGCACCGCTATTCCATGTCGCGCGGCATCCCGCGCCTGCGCCGCGCCATCTGCAACTGGTACAAAAAGCGTTATGACGTGGATCTGGATCCGGAATCCGAGGCCATTGTCACGCTGGGATCAAAGGAAGGTCTCGCGCACCTGGCCATGGCCATCTGCGATCGCGGGGACGCGGTGCTGGTGCCGAACCCGGCCTATCCCATTCACCCGTTCGGTTTCATCATCGCCGGGGCGGACGTGCGCCATGTGCCCATCGGTCCGGATCGTGATTTCTTCGAAGAGTTGGAGACCGCGTTCAAAAATTCCTGGCCGCGCCCGAAACTGCTGCTGGTGAATTTCCCCGGCAATCCCACCGCCCAGTGCGTCGACCTGGATTTTTTCCAGCGCGTGGTGAACTTCGCCCGCGAGCACAAGATCTGGGTGATCCAGGATCTGGCCTATGCGGACATCGTGTTCGACGGCTACGAGGCCCCGTCCATCCTGCAGGTCAGCGGCGCGAAGGACCTGGCGGTGGAATTCTTTTCCATGTCCAAGAGTTACAACATGCCCGGCTGGCGCATCGGGTTCATGGTCGGCAATCCGGTGCTGGTGAAGGCGCTGGCGCGGCTGAAGTCCTACCTGGATTACGGCATGTTCACGCCGGTGCAGGTGGCGGCCATCACCGCGCTGGAAGACGAACAGGACTGCCTGGAAGAGATCCGGCTCATGTACCAGACGCGGCGCGACGTGCTCTGCAATGGACTCAGTTCCATCGGCTGGCACGTGGATAAACCCAGGGGCACGATGTTCGTCTGGGCTCCGATCCCCGAACAGTTTCGCCGCATGGGGTCACTGGAGTTCGCGAAGAAAGTGCTGGCAGACGCCCATGTGGCGGTGTCCCCGGGCGTGGGTTTCGGCGAGTACGGCGACGGCCACGTGCGCTTCGCGCTGATCGAAAACGAGCACCGCACACGCCAGGCATTGCGCGGGTTGCGATCGATGTTGCGCGAAGAAGTCGGAGAGGCAAGAAAGGTCGGATAGGAAAAATACGTGAAGCGTATTTCGTGAAGTGTAAAGCGCAAAATGTCTCTGGGGATATTTTAGATTTTACGAGATACGCTTCACGAGATACGAGGTACGGTTTTTCAATTTCCTGAACAGGAATCAGTATGTCCCTGAACCCCATCAAAATCGGCCTCCTCGGTCTCGGCACTGTCGGCGGCGGCACCATCACGCTGTTGCGCCGGAATGCCGAGGAGATTGCGCGGCGCGCGGGGCGGGGGATTGTCGTCGTCAGTGCGGCGGCCCGTGACCTGTATAAGAGCCGCACATTTACGGTGGCGGGCATCCGGCTGACCGGCAACGCGCAGGACGTGGTGGCGGACCCGGAAGTGGAGATTGTTTGCGAGCTGATCGGCGGTATTGAACCGGCACGCACGCTGGTGCTGGCCGCCATCGAACGCGGCAAGCACGTGGTCACTGCCAATAAAGCGCTGATCGCGCTGCACGGCAATGAGATATTCGCTGCCGCGCAACGCAAGGGTGTGATGGTGGCATTTGAAGCCGCGGTGGCGGGTGGTATTCCCATCATCAAGGCCATCCGCGAGGGCCTGTCAGGCAACCGCATCCAGACCGTGGCCGGCATCATCAATGGCACCTGCAACTACATTCTCACCGAGATGCGCGAACGCGGCGCTGATTTCCAGGCCGTGCTGGCCGAGGCCCAGCGCCTGGGCTATGCGGAAGCCGATCCGTCCGTCGACATTGACGGCATCGACGCGGCCCACAAACTCACCATCCTGGCGTCCATTGCCTTTGGCATTCCGCTGCAATTCGACAAGGTGTACACCGAGGGCATCGGCCAGATCGGCGCCATGGATATCGCCTACGCCGATGAACTGGGTTACCGGATCAAATCCCTTGGGATCGCGCGTCATGCCGGTGACGGCATCGAGCTGCGCGTGCACCCGACTTTGATCCCGAAGCGCCACCCTATTGCCGGCGTGGAGGGCGTCATGAACGCCGTGCTCGTGGTTGGCGACGCGGTCGGGCCCACCATGTTTTACGGCCGTGGCGCGGGCGCCGAGCCAACCGCGTCCGCCGTGGTTTCCGACCTGGTGGACGTGGTGCGCGCCATGACCTCGGACCCCGAGAACCGCGTGCCGCACCTGGCCTTTCAGCCCAACGCCATGTCCGATATCACCGTCAAGCCCATGGAAAGCGTGAGTACGGCGTATTACCTGCGCATGAACGCCGTGGACAAGCCCGGCGTGCTGGCCAATGTCACCGCCATTCTCGGCAAACTCGGCATCAGCATCGAGGCCATCATCCAGAAGGAACCGGATCCCGCCGCCAACGTCGTGCCCGTGATCTTCCTCACCCAGCGCGTGCAGGAGCGGAACATGAACGAGGCGATCCGCGCCATCGAGGCGCTGGATTCCATCAGCGGCAGGGTGTTCAGGGTGAGGGTGGAGATGCTGGAATGACGAACGTATCTCGTGAAGCGTATTTCGTGAAACGCAAGACGAGACGCGTCGTTCGAGCAACGTATTTCGTGAAGCGCAACATGAGTTCCGTGGCACGTTGTTTCCTGCGAGACAAGCTTCACGCTTCACGTTTCACCGGATGCTATTGAACAA
The DNA here is from genome assembly GCA_964394115.1 of uncultured Enterobacteriaceae bacterium. Lineage (GTDB taxonomy): Bacteria > Pseudomonadota > Gammaproteobacteria > Eutrophobiales > Eutrophobiaceae > 2-02-FULL-61-13. Next base: position 4,068 of record CAYMXG010000248.1, read on the forward strand.
GAACATGGCGAAACTCTCCAGTCAGCCCTATTCCGGTATCGTCTCCCACTACCGCGACTGGCTCCCGGTCAAGGCGGGCACGCGCATTATTTCGTTGTGCGAAGGCAGGACGCCGCTCATCAAGCTGGAAAAC
>CAYMXG010000249.1:0-4179 GCA_964394115.1 uncultured Enterobacteriaceae bacterium
GGCTCGGCGCGGGCGGCGCCACCTCCGGGCTGGAGCGCTGGCGCCAGCAACGGCGAGCCACCCACCTCAGCCGCTATCCCATGGAAACCGTGAAAAGGGTCAGTGCCCCGACCACACTGATCTTCGGGGATGAGGTGCCGCGCGTACCCAAGCGCGCGGCGTTCTTCGAACGTGCGGCACGCGGCGACCTGGGGGAGAAGGCAAAGAAGGAACGCTTTCGATTCGCGTTCAAACATCCGCTGGCGGCATCAATGACCGGCCTGATCCGGGCCATGGTGCCCCGGCAGGACGGTCCGGTGGCCGCGTCGCCGGAGCCCTCCACCGGGGATGCCGCTGCCAACACGCGCGCCACCAAATCACTCTCTTATTTTCTCGGCGCGGATCTCACCGGCATCTGCGAGATTCCGCGTTATGCCTGGTTCTCTCACAAGGAGGATGGCACAGCCATCGAACCTTATAATCGGTACGCCGTCATCATGCTCATTGACCAGGGCTATGAAACGATGGAAGGGGGTTCCGGCGATGACTTTATCTCCGGCGCCCAGTCCATGCGCGCCTACATGCGTGGCGGCGAGATCGCCGGCGTCATGGCGGAGTTCCTGCGCGCGATGGGACACGCCGCACGCCCCCAGACCAATGCGGATTCGGATGTGCTGCATATTCCGCTGCTGTTATGGGCCGGCCTGGGCGAACTGAGCCGCATCGGGGAACTGGTGCTCAATCCCTTCGTCGGTCCGCGTTTCAAATCCGTGGTCCTGACCACTGACCTGCCACTGGTGCCGGATCAGCCGGTGGACTTTGGCCTGCAATATTTCTGCGGACATTGCCGCAAGTGCGCGCGCGAATGCCCCTGCGACGCCATCTCCTTCGGCCACAAGGTCATATTCAACGGCTACGAGATGTGGAAACCGGACGTGGAGCGTTGCACGCGCTACCGGCTCACCAACAAGCGTGGCCTGGCCTGCGGACGTTGCATGAAGACCTGCCCGCTGAACAAGGTAGTCACTCTGGACAGTCCGCTATACGTGCAACTCGCCAGCTGGCTCGGCGTCAATGCCATATGGCTGAAGCCGCTGCTGGTGCCCATCGCCACGCGCCTCGATGACTGGTTCGGGCACGGCGTGCGCAATCCGGCAAAAAAATGGTGGCTGGATCTGGAGATCGTGGACGGAATCTGCATAACGCCGCCCCACGGGGTCAATGAGCGGGATATCGATCCCGGCCGGAAGATCGACGTGGGGAAACACAAAATCGCGTACTACCACGCCGACATGATGCCGCCGCCGGATGCGGTGGATGTGATCCACGATGTGGATCGCAGGGCCGGGCTTGAGGCAGCAGGCAAAGTGGAATCCCCGGCTGCCGCCCGTGCCCGCCGGGCCCGTGGCGAACCGGCGCCATTGATCTACCATCCGGTTCCGCCGGCGCACATGCCGGGAAGGTAAACCTTGGCTCCATGTCCGCAGCATCCGCCTTCACTGTCCTTTCCGTCGCGGAAGTCTGCTCGCGGCTGGAATCTTCACCCGCTGGACTGAGTTTCGCCGAGGCCGCGGCCAGGCTGTCCCGCTACGGTCCTAATGAGTTACAGGCTGCGGGCCGCACCTCACCCTGGGTCCTGTTGCTGTCCCAGTTCAAGAATGTCCTGATCATTATCCTGCTGGTGGCCACGGCCCTGTCCGCGTTGCTCGGACATGGGGTCGAGGCCATCGCCATCACCATCATTGTGCTGTTCGCCGCGTTGCTGGGCTTTGTGCAGGAGTACCGCGCCGAACGCGCCATGGACGCACTACGCCGTATGACCGCGCCGACGGCCACGGTACTCCGGGACGGCGAGGAGCTCGAAGTCGCAGCCCGGGAACTGGTGCCTGGTGACGTGGTGATCCTGCGCGCGGGCAACATCATCCCTGCCGACTGCCGGCTGTTGGAGGCCATCAACCTGCAGGTGCAGGAGGCGCCGCTCACCGGGGAGTCCATGCCGGTGGAAAAGTCCGCGCAACCACCGGCCGGCGCCGATCTGCCCGCGGGTGATCGCACCAACATGGTCTTCACCGGCACCAGCGCCAGCTATGGCCGGGGGCGCGGGATCGTGGTGGCGACCGGCATGCAGACCGAGTTCGGCCGCATCGCCCGCATGCTGGAAACGGTGCAGGCTGGCCCCACGCCATTGCAAAAGAATCTCGATCAGCTGGGACGGAACCTGGCGCGGGCTGCGCTGTGCGTGGTCGCCGTCATCATCGTGCTGGGCGTGCTGCGTGGCCAGCCGTTCGTGGACATGTTGATCTTCGGCATTGCGCTGGCCGTGGCGGTGGTGCCCGAGGCGTTGCCGGCCGTGGTCACCATCTCGCTGGCCATCGGCGTGCAGCGGCTCATCCGCCGGCGCGCACTCATGCGGCGGCTGCCGGCAGTGGAAACCCTGGGCAGCACCACCGTCATCTGTACGGACAAAACCGGTACCCTGACCCGCGATGAAATGACCGCGCGCCGGATCTGGATCGGCGGCGCGACCCTGGACGTGACCGGCGTCGGTTATGAACCGCACGGGGAGTTTCACCGGGACGGTGCGGCGGCGGCGCCCACGGCCGGGCTGCTGCGACTGTTGCGGGCCGGGGCGCTGGCCTCCGATGCCGACCTGGTGCGCAATGAGGCCGACGGGCAATGGCACGTCAAAGGCGATCCCACCGAAGGGGCGTTGGTGGTGGCCGCCGCGAAAGCGGGCCTGCGAAAGCGCGAACTGGAAATGGAATTTCCGCGCCTGGACGAGATCCCGTTCGCCTCCGAGCGCAAGCGCATGACCACGCTGCATCAATCGCCCGCAGGCGTTTTCGCCTGTGCCAAGGGCGCGCCGGAAATCATTCTGGAATCGTGCTCCCGCGTGCTCATGGCAGTGGGTGAAACGGTCCTCGATGCGGCCACGCGGGCATCGATTCATGAGGCCGTGGAGCGCATGGCCGGCGCCGGCATGCGGGTGCTGGCGCTGGCGACACGGACCGAGGCCGCGCGGGAAAACGCCGAGCGCGACATGATCCTGCTCGGGCTGGTGGGGATGATCGACCCGTTACGCCCCGAGGTCGGCCCCGCCATGCAAAGTTGCGCCACCGCGGGCATTCGCGTCGTGATGATCACCGGCGACCATCCGCTCACTGCCGCCGCCATTGCCCGCGAACTGGGTTTGCTGCAGACCGGGCGCTGCGTCACCGGGGCCGAACTTGAGGCGATGGACGCCACCCGGTTCGCCGCGGCAGTGCAGGACATAGATGTGTATGCGCGCGTGTCACCGGAACACAAGTTGCGCGTGGTGGAGGCACTGCAGGCGAGCGGCCACATCGTCGCGATGACCGGCGACGGCGTCAACGACGCACCGGCGCTGAAGAAGGCTGACATCGGCATCGCCATGGGGGTGACCGGCACGGATGTGGCGCGCGAGGCGGCGGCCATGACCCTCACCGATGACAATTTCGCGTCCATCGTGGCTGCCGTGGAGGAAGGCCGCGGCATCTTCGGCAATGTGAGGAAATACCTGGTGTTCCTGCTGTCCTCGAACCTGGGGGAGATTGGCCTGATGGCCGGCGCGACCCTGCTCGGCCTGCCGCTGCCATTGACCGCGGTTCAGATCCTGTATGTAAACCTGGCCACCGACGGCCTCCCGGCACTGGCGCTGGCGGTGGACCCGCCGGAACCGGGCCTGATGCAATGCCCGCCGCGCAACCCGCGCACCGGCATCTTCACGCGCCCGGTGCTCACGCAGATGGCTATCGCCGGCACCTGGACGGCACTGGTGAACCTGGCCGTATTCTTCGGCATGCGCGCACTGGGCCACACCGATGTCCATGCCATGACCATCACATTCGTCACGCTGGTGCTGATCCAGTTCATCAACGCCTACAACTCCCGCTCCGAGGTGCATTCATGCCTGCGGCATCCGTTCGCCAATTCCTGGCTGAACCTGGCCATTGCCTGGGAGATCCTCTTGCTGCTGGCGATTCTCTACGTGCCCTGGTTGCAGACGCCATTCAGCACCTTTGCACTGCAGCCTTCGGACTGGGGCGTGGTGCTGCTGGCGGCCTTCTCCATCCTGCCGGTGGTGGAGTTGGTGAAATGGAGAAACCGAAGCCACATGTAGGGCGGGCTTCAGCCCGCCGGGATGCAGGCCGGCTGAAGCCGGCCCTACAGGGAGACCAC
>CAYMXG010000250.1:0-4164 GCA_964394115.1 uncultured Enterobacteriaceae bacterium
ACTACTCCCGCGTGCAAATGCCGGAGTTCTATTACGCCCGGGTCATGCGCAATCTGCAGGTGCGCATTCCGGTACGGGCATACATGACACACGAGCAAATGGAGCTGGAACTGCGACAGCGGGTCGAGGCGGTCGCTCCGATGACAGGCAGCGTCGAACAGTACCTGGCCGGCGCGCGCCTTTTGGCCGGGCTGGCGGCGCGCATCCGCGAACATGGCGGTTCAGTTGGATTCCTGCTGCTGCCGAGCAGCAAGCTGGTGCGATTGCTCGAGGAGAGGAGATTCCCCCGCGCCCTGTTCTGGGATCGGTTTGCAGAAGCGGTATCCTCACCCACGCTGCACTTTGAGGATGTGCCGGCACTGCGGGAGTTCACCTGCCCGGATGGCTCGCACCTGGATTTTCGGGATCAGGCGCGGTTCTCCGCGGCGCTGGTCGCCGCCATTGGACTCGCCGGCAAATCAGGCCGGGCGGACGTTGATCGGTAATGTGCGGATGCGATTGCCAGTCAGCGTGAACAACGCATTGCATACTGCCGGGGCAATGGGCGGCGTGGCCACTTCGCCGATGCCGCCCATGGCCTCGCCGCTGTTGATGATGGCGACGTCCACATCCGGCATTTCATCCGGCGACAGTACCGGGTAGTCATTGAAATTGGTGTTGCTGGTGCGGCCTCCCTTGATCACGATCTCCTCGTGCAGTGCTGCGGAGAGACCATAGGCAATGGCGCTTTCGACCTGCATCGGCACCAGCAGAGGGTTCACGGCGAAACCGCAATCCACCGCACACCAGACCTTGTGCACCGCCGGTTTGCCCCCGGCTCCCACGGAGACCTCGGCGACCTCGGCCACGATGGAACCAAAGGACAGGTGCAGCGCGACACCCATGGCGTGATCCTTGCCGTCAGCGGCCTTCCACTTTTTGCCGCGCCAGCCGGCCTGTTTTGCTGCGGTCTCCAGCACATTGCGAAAGCGCGGCTGGTCCTTGAGCATGGCGACGCGGTATTCCACCGGGTCGCGCCCGGCGGCGTGGGCCATCTCATCCAGGAATGATTCCTTGAAGAACGCATTCACGGAGTGGCCCACCGAGCGCCAGTATCCGAGTGGGGCACGGCTGGGTTCATAGACATAATCCACGCGCCGATTGGGGATGGCGTACGGTTGCTTCAGCGCGCCATCCACGACGGAATCGTCCAGGTTGGATTTGGGGATGGAATCCGGAAACGAGTGGCGATCGGGTCCGTCACCCACGTTGGTGACGTGCAATGCCACCGGCAGACCGTCCGCGCCGAACCCGGCGCGATAGCGGGCCATGGTCATGGGCCGGTAATGATCGTGCTGCATGTCTTCTTCCCGGGACCACAAAACCTTGACGGTGCGCCCGGCATGGATGCGGGCCAGTTCCACGGCCTGGGTCAGGTAGAAGTGGGTATAGAAGCGCCGGCCAAAGCCGCCGCCCAGGAAGGGTGTGCGCACCTCGACGGCATCGATGGGCAGGCCACTGAGCCTGGCTGCCAAATCCGCCACGAGATCCGCACCCTGGTTCGGCGCCCAGACGATGCAACGCCCGTCCTTGACCTGCGCCGCACAGTTCTGCGGTTCCATGGTGGCGTGGGCGAGATACGGCACCAGGTAATCCGCCTGCAAAACCTGTTTCGCGCCGCTCAATGCCCGGGTTACATCGCCCTCGTTCTCGGCATTTACGCCCGCCTCATCGAGTCGGCCCTTGATCTGCCCGGCAAAGGCCGCGGAGGAAAAATCGCCATGGGGTGCGGATTCAAACTCCACCTTCAGGGCATCCAGTCCCTTGCGCGCATGCCAGTAACTGTCCGCCACCACGGCGACACCGTTGACCACGGGATGCACACCCGCGACGCCGGGCAGTTTCTGCGCCGCTGCTGCATCCAGTTTTGCGATCTTCGCGCCCCACACCGGACTGTGCCGGACCGCAGCGACCAATAAATTGTCGGCCTGCAAATCAATGCCGAACTCCGCGCTGCCCGTGGATTTTTCCTTTGCATCGATGCGCTCCACCGGTTTGCCCAACAACCGGAATTCCCCCTGCGTCTTCAGCGCCACCTGTTCCGGAACGGCCTGTGCGGCGGCCTTCGGCGCCAGTTCAGCGTAGGAAATCTTTCGGCCCGAGGCGGCGTGCAACACCTTGCCCGGCTCGGTGCGTAATTCACTCACCGGGACCTGCCATTGTTCCGCCGCGGCCTGCATCAGCATCGTGCGCGTCGTCGCACCGGCGCGCCGCAATGGCAGGTAGCCCTCGACCGTGCTCCTGCTGCCGCCGGTGAAGCGCGCCGTGTTGTTGAACATGATCTGGTACGGCTTGCCGTGCGGGGCCTGCACCACGCGCATCACGGACATGTCCACATCCAGTTCCTCGGCCACCAGCATGGCCATGCCGGTGTAGGTGCCCTGTCCCATCTCGATGAACGGGGAGAGCACGGTGACGATGCCGTCAGTGTCAATGGCCACGAAGGCATTGATCGCAGTCGCGGCCGATGCCGCGCGGGCCCGCGCCGGCAGATGAAAACCGAGCACCAGTGCGCCCGCCGCCGCGCCCCAGCCGAAAAGCTCGCGCCGTTTCAATGACACATTCAGCAGGCCGCTCATGCTGCGCCCTCCGCCATCGAGGCCGCGGCGCGCAGGATGGCCTTGCGGATACGCAGGTAGGTGCCGCAGCGGCAGATGTTGGTGATGCCGGTGCGGATGTCATCGTCGGTGGGGTTGGGGTTGCGCTTCAGGAAATCCACCGCGGCCATGATCTGCCCCGGCTGGCAATAGCCGCATTGCGGGACATTCTCGGCAATCCATGCCTCCTGCACGACATGCAACCGATCGCCGTCCGCCAGTCCCTCGATGGTGGTAACGGATTTGCCGGCGGCAAAACTCACGGGCACGCTGCAGGAGCGTATCGCGGTGCCGTCGACGTGCACCGTGCATGCCCCGCACAGTCCCATGCCGCAGCCGAATTTCGTGCCGGTGAGTCCGGCGGCCTCGCGAATGGCCCACAACAGCGGCATGTCATCCTCCACCGCCAGGTCGTGGGGTTTGCCGTTAATAGTCAGCTTGGTCATGTTTTCCTGCCACCTTGTGTGATGAGCGAAGCATAATCATCCTGCGTATCGATATCCACAGCCGCCTCGGGCATGTCCACTTCCAGCACTTCTTCCGGATGCGCATCGATGACTGCGCGGGCGCCCCGATCGCCGGTCAGCTTGAGCAACTCCGCAAACATCCGTTGTGGAAATATCGCCGGCACGCCATGGGCGCCGGCGTAGGCACTGGCGACAATCCGGTCCGGCTGGTGTTGCCAGAGCTCCATCAATTGCGCCACCCGATCTTTCCGCAACAAGGGCTGGTCGCACAACAACACCAGCACGCCGGTGCAATTTGCGGGCAGGGCGCGCAAGCCGGTTTTCAATGACAACGCCATGCCGCTTTCCCAGCTTTCATTGGTGACGTGCGTGATGTCGAAGCCGCTGAGTTCGCGCCGGGTCTTGGTGGGCTTGGGACCGTGCACCACCACCACGCGATCGCCGCACAGGCCGGTACCGATACGCACCGCGCGGCGCAACAGGCTCTCGCCCTCCCATTCCAGCATCTGTTTGAAACCGCCAAAGCGTTTCGAGCCGCCGGCCGCGAGTACGACAGTCCACAATACCGGTGCCCCGGCCTGTTTTTCCGGGAACCCCGAGGCGGCCGCGGCGGGCGTGTGCACGACCGCGAGTTTTTTCCCGGGGCGCCAGGTGGCCTGGATCTGCCCCACGATGGACAGCGCGATCTCTTCCGGGGAATCACAACGGATATCCAGGCCCACCGGGCCATGCACGCGTCCCTGCAATCGCGCACCCTCCGGCCCGAGGGTGTCCATGAGTTTCGCGCAGCGACTCTTCGATCCGAGGATGCCCACAAACGGGATGCGGCTGCGAGCCAGCGGGCCAATCAGCAGCTTGTCGTGATCAAAGCTGCGCGTCAGCAACAGCGCGGCATCCACATTGTCCAGGTTGAGCACCGCCTCCAGGTTATCCGGGTCCACGTTCAGCACGGCGTCCGCATCCGGGAAACGGTCCGGCCGGCAGAAGGCGCTGCGTGGATCAGCAATGGTGTTGCGCCAGCCCAGCATGCGCGCGAACCGCGACACCGGGATGCTGTCCGG
>CAYMXG010000251.1:0-4146 GCA_964394115.1 uncultured Enterobacteriaceae bacterium
TGATGATGGCAATCAAAGTGGTAATCAGCACGACCGCGGAGACAAGGATAAATATTGAACGCAGGCGGTCGTCATTTCCCGCCGTGGAAACGGGACCCGTGGCCGGGACCACTGCGGCCGCTTCGGGTGTCGATTCGACAACGGCAGGCGCCGTGTCGGTAGTGATGGATTCGGGTTCGATTGGCGCCGCCGCCATGCCGGTTGGCGTGACTTCGGATTCGATTGGCGCCGCGGTGTCGGTTGCCGGCACCGGGTCCGAAATGGCTGACGGTTCAGCCCCGGCCGGCGCCGCCGGATCCAACGCAACCGGCTGTTGTTCCGCCGCGGTATCCGGCATGGGAGATACCGGCTCGTCCTGGGCATGAACCATGCCTGCGCAGACGAACACAGTGGCAAACAGGATGCTGATCCAACGCATGCTCATGACCGCGGCGTCCGGAGGCGAAGGGATTCGCATATTATACGGTTTGCAGCCCATCCACTGCATCACGGCCCGGGTTCCGGCCCACGAGCCACCGGCCGCGCCGGGTCTGCGCACCACTCGCTCCATGAACCCACATACAGCCGCGGCATTGGCAAACCTGCGGCTGTGGCAGCAAGCACATTGTGGCAGGCGGAAACGCCTGAGCCGCAATAAAACGTGACGACCGCGGGATCCGTCGCTCCATACTTGGCCAGAAGTTGCTGACGCAACTGGCCGGCAGGGAGAAAGCGTCCGGTCGCATTCAGGTTGCGTTTCCAGAAGTGGTTCCGTGCACCGGGGATATGCCCGGCGACCGGGTCGATGGTCTCCTCCGCTCCCGCATAACGGGCCGGATCGCGGGAATCCAGCAACAAAGGCAGGTGACTCACGTCGTCCAGCCGCACCAGCATGTGCGGGTCGGGTGTACCGGCAAACCTGGAAGCCGGCCGGTGAAACTCCCCGGTTTCCGGCTCTACCCCCAGTTCCAGCCATGCCTGCCAACCGCCGTCCAGGAGCGCCGCCTTTCTGTGCCCCATGTATTGCAGCATCCACCACAACCGGCCGGCGATGGACCCGCCACCGGCGTCGTACACTATGACCTGCGAACCCGGGTCTATGCCGAATCCTGAAAAAACCTGCGTCAATCGCCCCGGCGCCGGCAGTGGATGGCGGCCGTGATCCGTAACCGGTTCGTCGCTCAAATGATCGTGGAGGTGCGCATACTGGGCGCCCGGGATATGACCTTCCAGGTAGGCGCGAAATCCCGCGCCGGTGTCCTGCAGTTCGTAACGGCAGTCAATGACAACCCAATCAGGCGCGCCCCGGGCGGACTCAAATTCCCGTGCATCAATAAGTGATATGAACATCGGCAGGCATCATATAACGGCATCCATGCCCCCAATAGCCCACAAACCCCAACGTCCACGCCGGGCCGGCATGTTGTTGATGGCCCTGTCGATCATCTTGTCCACTGCGATGACCGGCTGCGCGACCCTGTCCTATTACCGGCAGTCAATTTCGGGACAGCTGCGGATCCTGGCGCAAAAACAGGACATTCGGACGCTGTTACTGGCGCCGGAGATCCCCGAGTCCCGCAAAATCCAGCTCCAGGCGGTACCTGAACTGCTGCGATTTGCCTCCGCGCAGCTGGCCTTACCGGACAATGGGAGCTACCGGACGTTTGTGGCGCTGGAACAGCCGTTCGTAGCCTGGAATGTGTTTGCAACACCCGGACTGTCATTGGACGGCGTGCGTTGGTGTTATCCGATCGCCGGATGCTTCGGCTACCGCGGCTATTTTTCCGAAGCGGCGGCAAGGGCCGAGGCCGGACGCCTGCGCGCGTCCGGACACGATGTGTATGTAGGCGGCGTTGCGGCCTATTCCACCCTCGGCTGGCTCAAGGACCCGATCCTCAGTTCCATGTTGCGCGCGGATCGATTGGAGTTTGCGGCACTGTTGTTTCACGAACTGGCGCACCAGAGACTTTGGTTGCCGAACGACACGGACCTGAATGAGGCCTTCGCGGAGACTGTTGCGCGCATCGGCGTCGAAAAGCTGGCGCGCACCTGGGGCGACATTGACTTACAACGATTTCACGAGCGTACGCAGCAGGATGATCAATTCTTCGCGCTGGTGCTGAGGCACAAGCAACAAATGGCAGTCTTGTTCGCCACGGACCAGCCGGACGGGCGCAAACTGGCGCTCAAGCAGCAGCAATTCACCGTGCTCCGGGCCGACTACCGGACGCTGAAGGCCAGGTCGGGCGACCCCGGTCGATTTGATCAATGGCTGGACATCGACTTGAATAATGCGAAACTTCTGGCGGTTTCTGCATACCGGGACCTGGTGCCCGGCCTGCTGCAGGTCTATCAAAGCGGCAGTCGTGACCTGGAGACATTTTATGGGTTGCTGCGGCGATTGCAGGATTGTTCGCAGGTCGCCCGTCACCAATGGGTGCGGTCCGGAGGCACCCTGCCTGAATGCTGGGCACCCGGAAGGAATTCGCCGGATTCCTGAAGCAGATCATGCCATTGGGTGAAGTGGCAGCGGGCCTCCGCTTACAGTTTCTTGCCTTAATAGTGGTCTGGCACAGTATAATCGGCCCGAAACTTGCTTCGAATCCTGCTTGAAGAATCGGCCCGGTACACTGACAAGTCCATGGAATTCCAATGCTGAACAAGCTTTTCGCGAAACCCATAGAGCTTCAGGTTGGCGAGCATCTACTGAAGTTTTTTTCCATTGGCGACTTTGAATTCTGCCTGTCCGGTCGCGCGTCGGTGCCTTCGCGCAAGATCACCGAGATGGTCAAGTTCACGCCCGAGCAGCTGAAAAAGGAGGCGCGCACCATCAAGGACATTGAAAAACGCTTCGTCTCCATCCTGTCCAAATCCATTGAGGACCCGCTCAGCATCAATCGCAACATTCGCGAACTGGACCCGCTGATTTTTTCCCAGGATCACAATTGGCGCGACATCATTTCGTCCATGAACAATGGCGGCGACGAATTGAATCCGTTCCGGCGCGTGGCGTTGGTGAAATACATGCAGTACCTGTCATCGCGCCAGGAGATCATCAAATACCTGTACTCGGAAAAGAAGAAATTCATGGATGAACCCGGGCAGCGCGAAAACGAGGCCGCGGAGAACACAAAATTCAAGGACACCCTGATCCTGGAAAATACGTTGTTCGAGCCGAATCTCGGCGCGGATAACAAAACCAGGGAGTACGAGCGCCTGCCGAAGGGGGAGGTCATCAACCTCACCGTGGAACCCAACGCCCAGGTGGAAATCCTGCTGTCCAAGCACGCGTGCAAATTGCTCGCGGGCGAGACGCTGAAATTCATGGATCAGGCCGGCAGGCAATATGAGCTGCGCAAGGGCCGTAATATCATCGGCCGGGACACCATCAGCAACATAATGATTGACCCATCGCTGCGCGACGTGTCCCGCCTGCACCTGGTAATCGAAAAGATTGACGAACACCACGTGGGCCTGACCGACATGTCGGCACATGGGACCTACCTGCCAATCCAGTACCTGCAACAAAAGCGCGGCTGAATTCGACTCTCAGGCGCAGCGGTGCATGCCCCGGGAACGGTCGTCCTGGAGATTCGCACTATCAATATGAACAGTTATTATTTATCGGCATAAAAATTCTTTGGTAGACTTGCCGGCCGCATGACTTTATTGCGCAAATTCAAGGAGTTAATTGACTTATGAGCGTAACGATGTTTGATGCTGCCTCTCGCGCTGCGGAATACGACGCCCGCGCACCCCAGGACATCCTCCGCCTCGCCCTGGAAAGCTTCGATACCGTGGGGATCTCCTTCAGCGGTGCCGAGGATGTCATTCTGATCGACATGGCGGTGAAGATTCGTCCGGACATACGCGTTTTCTCGCTGGACACGGGGCGGTTGCATGTGGAGACCTACCGGTTCCTGGAACAGGTGCGCAAGCACTACCACATTGATATTGACGTGCTGTCACCGGACGCAGCCGGGGTGGAGAAAATGGTCCGCGCAAAGGGACTGTTCAGTTTCTATCAGGAGGGTCACAAGGAATGCTGCGGCGTGCGCAAGGTGCTGCCACTGCGGCGCAAGCTGGCGACCCTGGACGCATGGATTACCGGCCAGCGCAAGGACCAGAGCCCGGGGACCCGCGCCAACGTACCGGTAGTCGAGGAAG
>CAYMXG010000252.1:0-4141 GCA_964394115.1 uncultured Enterobacteriaceae bacterium
CAGACGTCCCTGGTAGCGCTGAAAAATGGCTCGGATCAGGCGCCGGGCAAAGGGTGCCCAGTCGCCGGTATTCATGGGCAGTTCCGGCAAAGCGACCGTGGAATCCGGACGATGCTTGATTGCTGTCCGGCGGAGAAAGTACATGAATGACGAAACATCAGAATCTGCGGAGTCGAGCTGGTACCACAGCGCCGAATGCCCGCGCACCTGGATGTAACTGGCCACGAGGGTGGTCTTGCCCGCACCTGCGGGGGCGCAAATCCAGATCCCCTGTTTTTCGGTAAAGCCGTCCACCTTTTCGAACAGCACCACGCGATCCACGACCATGGACAGGGTCGGCTGCGTGGTTTTCGCAAGGCTGAGCGTCGTTTGCGACACGGTCAATTGCCTCGAGTGGACGTCACAACTGTAACTCCGTGATGCTGCCGTAGAGTGTAGTCGGCTCCACGACAAAGCTGAATGCCTCCTTTGCAATACCGTTGTTTACCAGAAATCGCGCGATGCTCTCGAAGGTTGCGGTGGCTATCGGACCGGTATGGTCGTCGGTGGATACATCCGCCATCGTCGCATCCGCCATCGCCAGCTTCAGGCCATCGACCCGAATCGGCTGTGGCTCGAAATAGGCCGCAATATTCGTCTTGATGCGACGCTGATCGCCGGTCCGGTAGATGGCGGCAAAGATCACGTCCAGCACGAACCCGGTGCAATTCTGATAATCCGTGCGGAACGGGTTGGCCAGCACCGAATAGCGCGGGTTGTGCAGGCTTTTGTAGACCGGTGAAAAAATCGTAGCCGCCAGTGCGCGCTGGAGTTTTTCGGTCGGGATCACGACGCCGGCCTTGAGAATATGGACCGCGGCGTAATAATCGACCGGGTAGTCCTGCATGAGAAAACTCACACCGGTGCGGGCGTCGCCCTGGTAGAGATTGTAAACCGCGTAGCCCGGCACCATGCGGTTGTCGGCGGTGCGAATGGTGGAATACACCGCGAATCCGGCATGGGAGTATTCGACCCCTGGCGGCATCACGCTTGGCGGCAGTCCGACACGGCCGATGATCGCAACACGCGCGCCACGTGCCGCCAGCGCCCGCTCCAACCCTTTGGACAGCGTCGCAATCTGCCGGAACTCGAACAGACCTTTTGCGGAGGGGACATTACCCGCCCACGCCGCTAACGGCAGCAGCAGGCAGATTGCCAGCAACAACTTGCGCGCGCGGGACACCAGGAACTACTCCGGCTGGTTGAGTTGGTCACCCGGCCTGGGTCCGGCGGTAACGATCTCATCGGTAACCGGCAGGGGGCCACCGGGAACCGGAGGCGTATTGGCCTCCTCCCACAGTTCCCGTCCGGCGTCACCACTGACGCGTCCGATTTCGCCGGCGGCCATCAATGGCAGTGCGGCGGCGCCGGACACCAGTTTCAGGCCGCCCTGGATGGAATAGCCGATGGCCTGCATGGAATGCTCCAGCGCCCGGGCACTGGCCTCGGCGCTGCCGCCGGCTGTCGCCGGAGCGGAAAAGTGGGCAAGCAGGATACTTGTAACAAAAAATCGAGATTTGGCGTTCATGGTGACCTCCTGTTGGGATTCAGGGCGAATTCTAGGATGCCCCGGCGGCAGGCACCGCTTACAGCTGCCTTACACCCGGCAGACCCAATGATCCGGAACGACCTTTTTGGGCTTTAATTGCACCCGGGAAACAACACAGACCGGCACCTTTACCTACCGTTGCCACCCGGGAGCCTTGATATGCCAAATATGTCCACACCCCGCTTGCCAGAATTGTCCGCCGGTTCCGTGGGGCGTGGCCGCGCACACCGATGGGTGTTTGTGGCATTTGCCATTGCCGCCACCCTGGGCATGGATGGCGCCGTACACGCGAATGATAATGTTGCTGAAACTGCAGAACCCGTCGTGGTATTGCATGGTCTGGCCCGCAGCGCCGCCTCCATGGGACGCATGGTTCGGTCCCTCGAGACCGCAGGCTTCATTGTCTGCAACGTCTCGTACCCCTCGCGCCGGCATCCGATAGAAACCCTGGCCAGAAATTTTGTGGCGCCGGAAATCTCGGCGTGCTTCCCGGACGTTACCGTCCCGATTCACTTTGTCACCCATTCCCTGGGCGGCATCATTGCGCGGGAACTGGCTGCAAGCGGCGCAATCACCAATTTTGGACGCGTCGTCATGCTGAGTCCGCCGAACGAGGGCAGCGAGGTCGTGGACAAGCTGGGCCACCTGTGGTTGTTCAGGGCCTGGAACGGACCCGCGGGTTCCGAGCTGGGGACCGGGCCGGAATCCCTGCCGCAGCGGCTCGGACCGGCAAGGTTCAGAGTCGGCATCATCACCGGTACGCGCACCATCAACCCGTTCCTTTCCCTGCTCATTCCCGGGACCGACGATGGCAAGGTGTCTGTGGACCGCGCCAGACTGGAAGGGATGGCGGATTTTATTGTGCTTCCGGCCAGTCATCCTTTCATCATGAACCGCAAGGACGCGATTCGGCAGACCATCCAATTCCTCAGATCAGGATCGTTTGAGCATTGAATCTGCTCCAGGCACAGCCGGCGATCATCTCCGGGATGCCGCAATTGTAAGTTCACTGTAGGTTCAATCCGGTTTCAGCACGCCCCAGACTCAGGCTGGATGTATCCAGTCAACCAGAGGAGGTCGTTATGAAACCTGTATATGCATTGGTATTGGTGCTGTTCCTGGGCGCCTGCGGCACGGCAAAAACCGTGGTCATGGAGCCGGTGAAACCCGGCAGCCGGTTCCCGGATCTGACCTTGCAGGAAGGCGAGTCTCCGGTCGCGGTACCCGCGGAAGTGCGTGAGCAGTTGCGAACCGTGCTGGAAAAAGGTCTGTATGACAGCAACGCCTTCGCGCGCGGCTCCACGCTCACAGTGGCCTACACTTTTGTTTCCCACGATCCGGGCAATCAGTTCGCGCGCTGGTTCTGGGGTGGACTCGGCAATGCCGGCGAGGGATCGATGACCGTACATGTGCGCTATCTGGAGGGTGGAAGCCGCGAAGTGGGCAGTACACAGGTCGAGGGCCGTATCGGCAGCGGATTCTTCGGCGGGTCGTTCAAAGAAGCAGTGACGCGCCTCGGCGAGGACGTGGTGAAATTCACCATAGAAAACTTCGGCACTGCGTCCGCGGCAAACTGACGGTGGAGGCGAAACGGCTGCCCCGGACACCCGGGGCAGCCGGGTATCACGACCGTTGACCCGCGCAGTTGATCGTCACCATCCGGCGCCCAACCCACCCATAACCAGGCCAGCGCGTCACGAATAACCACTTGCGCACCGGCGTTTTCGCGACCACCAGCAACAACCCAATGGAGTACAGGCACCACACGGCGGCAAATTCATTTGGATTGCGCGTGGTGACAAACGCAAGGAACGGACCGGTGACGATGTGATATAGCGTCATGCGCCACGACCCGTACAACAGCGGCAGTACGAAGGCGGTCAGGATGTATGACATCCCGCCATACGCCACCATGGAGCGGTGCATTTCCCAGGCAATATGCCAATCGCCCCTCACCGAGCAGAGTCGCTCACCGCAAAATACATCCAGACCTTCCCTGCAGGCCGGAGCCCAGGTGAACGGGTAAATGTTCACCAGCATCACCACCACTGCCATGGAAACGATCGCGTACACCCATCCTTCGATCGCGCAGCGTACGTGCCGGGGAATGAAGTACATGGAGATCAGGTTGGCCAATAGCGGCTGGAATGCAACGTGGATCCACCCCAACAATGTCGCGACCTGGTTTGCCGGACTGGCGCAATCATCTATTACGGCATAGGTGAAAGCCTGCAACGCCTCCATCAGGGAGAAGTATCCAAGTGGCATCCACAACCGGAAATCCTCTCCCCGGCGCGCGGCCACGATGGTCGTCCCGATGCCGATGCCCGCCAGTACTGTCGAGGCTTCGCCACTCCAGCACACGTGTCACCCCGCAATGCCCGGCGCACCGGGCCAGTTCGGGACAATCGCCGGCACTTCGGCCCGATCGCCGGCCGGTTTGTCCTGCGGATAGAATTACGGATGGACTATGGGGGGTGGAAGATACAGGTGGATTACAGCTTGAGGCCGAGTACATCCTGCATGTCATAGAGACCGTGTTCGCGGTCCATC
>CAYMXG010000253.1:0-4095 GCA_964394115.1 uncultured Enterobacteriaceae bacterium
CGCAGTCCCGGCGGCAGCGCGATCCCGCACACGGCACCGGTGGCCTGGTAATCCTTCCAGCCGGAACCGATGAGATAGCCGCGCACCACCGCTTCGACGGGCAATGGGCTCAGCTTGCGCACGACGATGCTGCGGCCTTCCAGCGGCGCGCGCTCCGCCGGGTCAGGAATCACTGCACTCAGGGGCCGATCGCTCAGATGATTGGGGATGAGACCCTGCATACGCCGGAACCAGAAATTCGACAACGCGGTGAGCACCGCGCCTTTGCCCGGGATGGGGTCCGGCAGGACCACATCGAATGCAGACAGTCGGTCGGTCGTGACGATCAGCATCAGGTCGCCGCCGACGGCGTAGATATCTCGCACCTTGCCGCGATTAAGCAGCGGCAGGCTGGTGACGCGGGATTGGAACATATCTGCGGGTTTACTGGTCATGGGGTCGTGGATTTCCCGTAATACAGGTGCGGCTATGTGGCTTTCGTCCAGGAATCCTTCAGGGTCACTGTGCGATTGAACACCGGCGCACCCGGCCTGCTGTCCACGATATCGGCACAAAAATATCCCAGGCGCTCGAACTGCCAGCGCGACTCCGGGGTGGCCTCCTGCAACGAAGGCTCCAGTTTGCAACCACTCAGTACCTGCGCCGAGCCGGGGTTGAGGTGATTGACCCATGCATTGTCACCGGCATCCGGGTCGGGCACGGAGAACAGGCGATCATACAATCGCACTTCGGCATCCAGCGCCGTGGGCGCGGCGACCCAGTGCAATGTGCCCTTCACCTTGCGGCCATCAGGGGAATCACCGCCGCGCGTGGCCGGGTCATAGGTGCAGCGCAGTTCCGTGATGGCACCGGTGCCGGGATCGCGACTCAGGCCGGTACAGGTGATGAAGTACGCGTAGCGCAGCCGCACTTCCCGCCCCGGCGCGAGACGATGGAAACCCTTCGGCGGTTCGGCCATGAAGTCATTCCGCTCGATGAAGATCTCGCGCGCGAACGGGATCGTGCGCGTCCCCAGTTCCGGCCGCTGCGGATGATTGGCCGCCGGCAGTTGTTCAACCTGCTGCTCCGGGTAGTTCTCGATGATCACGCGCAACGGGCTGAGCACACCCATGACCCGCGGCGCCACCAGGCCAAGGTGTTCACGCACGCAGTTCTCCAGTACGGCAAAATCGATGCGCGTGTCATTCTTGGTAACGCCGATGCGTTCGCAGAAATCCCGGATGGCCTCCGGCGTGTAACCGCGGCGCCGGATCCCGGCCAGTGTCGGCATGCGCGGATCATCCCAGCCCGCAACGTGCCCGCCTTCCACCAGGGCGATGAGCCGCCGCTTGCTGAGCACGGCATAATCGAGATTCAGTCGCGCGAACTCATACTGGCGCGGGCGGGATGGTGTCGACAGGTTGTCAATGAACCAGTCGTACAACGGGCGGTGATCTTCGAATTCCAGCGTGCAGATGGAATGGGTGATGTGCTCAATGGCATCGGACAGGCCGTGGGTGAAGTCATACATCGGATAAATGCACCACTTGTCACCGCTGCGATGATGCCGGATGCGCCGGATGCGGTAGATGACCGGGTCGCGCAGATTCACATTCGGCGAGGCCATGTCTATCTTCGCGCGCAACACATGCGCCCCATCGGCAAACTCACCCTGGCGCATGCGTTCAAACAGGGACAGGTTCTCCTCCACGGCGCGATTACGGAACGGGCTCTCCTTGCCGGGCTCGGTCAGCGTGCCGCGATGGACCCGGATCTCGTCACCGCTCAGGCTGTCCACGTATGCCTTGCCCTGCCGGATCAGATCCAGTGCATAGGCATGCAACTGGTCGAAATAATCGGAAGCGAAGAACAGGCGATCCTGCCAGTCGAATCCCAGCCAGCGCACGTCACGCTGGATGGCATCCACATATTCAACGTCCTCAGTCTCGGGATTGGTGTCGTCAAACCGCAGGTTGCACAGTCCGCCGAAGTCAGCCGCCAGCCCGAAGTTCAGACAGATGGATTTTGCATGCCCGAGATGCAGGTAACCGTTGGGTTCCGGCGGAAACCGCGTGTGCACGTGGCCACCGTGGGTACCGGCGCGCAGGTCGTCCTCGATGATGCGGCGGATGAAATTATGCGCCGCAGCCTGCCCCGGTTCCGTCATGGCGCGCAGCTTAGCGTAAAACCGCCGAACCCAGCGCAATGCCAGGCAGGTCGCCGGACATCCCCATGGCACGGGCCATGAGCCAATGCTTGACCGGGTCCAGCGCGTTACACAGGTCGAGCCCGGCATTGCGCAGGCGTTGCATTGCCGGATCCCCGGCGCCGAAAAGTTTATGCATGCCGTCAAACACCGAGATCATCATTTCGTTCTCACCCCGGCGCCAGCGCTCGTAGCGTCGCAGGGTCTGCAGGGCACCGGGATCCCGCCCGGCCTGCCGTGATTCCAGCAACACCTGCGCAAGGCTCGCCGCATCCAGCAGTCCCAGGTTGGCGCCCTGACCGGCGAGTGGATGCACGCTGTGCGCCGCATCGCCGATGAGCGCCAGGCGTGGCCGGCAGTAACGTTCTGCCTGGGCGCGCTGCAACGGAAACACCATGCGCGGGCCGCATTCCACCATGTCACCAAGGACGTGCCCGCCGGCCGCGGCCAACTGGATGCGGAACGCCGCCTCGTCCTGCAACTGCAGTCTGCGCGCCTGTTCCGGCGTCGTCGACCAGACAATGCCACAGGCATGCGGATCCGCGAGCGGCAGAAACGCCAGTGGACCCGAGGCCAGGAACCGCTGGCGTGCCACCTGTCCGTGGGGAAGCGACGAGCGTGCCGTGCATGCCAGCGCATGTTGTTCGTAGGCGTGCGCGGCGTAGCCGATGCCAGCCAGTTCCCGCACGCGCGACCGGGCTCCATCAGCGCCTACCAGGAGACGGGCTGTCAACCGGGAACCGTCCACGCCGTGGGCAATAATCTGGTCCGGCCCGAATTCCACGCGTTCGAGGTCCGCCATCGGGATCACGTTCGAGCGTGCAGCATTGAGCGCCGCGCGCAATGCCGATTCCAAATCGGACTGATTGACGATGTAACCGAGGGTGGTGAGGCACAGGCTGGCGCTGTCGAATTCAATCCGTCCGGTTCCGCCGGCGTCCCAAACCTCCATGCGCTGAAACTCACCGATGGACGCAGGTTTGAGCAGTGACCATGCACCGCATGCATCCAGTATCGCGTGCGCAGCCGGCGTCAACGCCAGCGCGCGCGGATCGATCCGATTGTGACTGGCGGTAACGGGGATGCGATCTGCGACCAGGCAGGCAACGCCGGCGCGGATCAGCAGGCCGGCCAATACCAGGCCCACCGGTCCCGCGCCGATGATGCACACTTCCGCCTCGCGGGTGATTGCGGACATTTCAGACCGCGCTCCGGACGCAGCGGGGCTGCCGGCCGCGCAAACCGGCGCCGAACCACATCAACTCCCGTTTCACCGGCGGCAACAAATCCGTCAGCAACATTCCCGCCTGCCGCAGTCCGGCAAGCAGGGGGTTATTGCTGGCGAAGGTTCGGGCCAGCCCATGACTGAACCCAGTTACCCGTTCACGGTCCTCGCGCCGTCCATCCGCGAATGCCAGCAGCAGGCCGGCCGCGCCCGGATCCATGCCGGCACCGGCCGCCAGCGTTTCCGCCAGCGCCGCCACGTCGCGCAGGGCCAGGTTGAAACCCTGCGCCCCATTGGGATGAATGTTCACCGCGGCGCTGCCCAGCAATACTGCGCGGCCGCTGACCTGGCGCACAGGCAGGACCCGCTGCAGGGGATAGGTGCGGCGTGCTCCGCACTGGGCGATTCCGCCCAGCCGCCCGCCCAGGCGCTGATCGAGTTGCGCACAGTATTCCGCGTCGCCAAGGGCGAGCCACGCTGGTGCAGCGGAACTCGCGACGCAGTTCACGGCAACCATGCGCCGCTGATCCAGCGGCAGCAATGCCAGCGGACCGGTGCCGCCGAAGCGCTCATAGGCCGTGTCAACATGAGGCTGACCCATGGTGACGTTGGCCACGATGGCAGTCTGCAGGTAGTCATGGCGCGCAACCTCGATTCCCAGCTGCGCGCGCAGGCTGGATTCGAC
>CAYMXG010000254.1:0-4022 GCA_964394115.1 uncultured Enterobacteriaceae bacterium
GCAATAACGTTCCGCAAGGCGATTCGCATCCTGGTACCTGGCCAGTTCCTTCGTGCCCAGGTCAGTGTGGAAGCTCACATTTCCGAACAGTCGCCGCAACGCCCCGTCCGCCGATCCACTGGCGGCTCCGGCGAGCAAACCCCGCAGCATGACGAACTTGTCGATCTCTGCCTGCAATTCCATCTCCAACAGCGTGACGGAACGGTCGTGACTTGCGTTCCAGACCAGGTAGAGGAAATGGCTCACGCCTTCCATGGCCAGGCAGAAATCATCCAGGCCCGCGCCCTCCAGGTCCGGCGCCGGCAGGCCGGGGTCGAATACATCCAACACCCCCTGATCCAGGTACAGGGACAGGTTAAGTTCCCCGCAATCCTCGTGCACCAGCAGGCCCTCACGCATACTGCGCAACGCCGCCGTACCTGCCAATTGCAGCGCCAGTTCCCGGTTGGTCAGCAGAAAGTCATCCACACTGTGTGCCACCTGCAGCGCGTAGATGTCCTGCAGTCCATGCTGCAGTGGCCACAGGGAGACATTGCTGTCGACGCGCATCAGTGCATGCGCCGGTGCGCGGGCAACGGCTGGATGCCGAGTTGGCGCAGGCGCGCCGCGGCACGCGGGCTGCGGGAGGCAAGCCATATCTCATACAGTCTCAGGATGTCATGGCTGCTCTGCGGATTGCCGCCATCGCCGACCTCCGCCAGCACATCCACGACGGCGGTGAAGCGCTGCGCCAGTTCGGAGAACACGGCACGCAGCGCGCGCCGCGAACGCGACAGGCGCTCCGAGCCGGCGAGCGACGCATAGGCGTTGCCGCCCATGGCAATGTAGTAATCCACGTCCACCAGGCTGCGACCCAGACTGTTCGCAAATAGCCCGGATACGAAAAGCGCGAGGTCGCCCAGTCGTTGCAGCGCCCGGTACTCCTCCTCCATGCTGCGCGCATTCATGGCATCGCCATAGAGGGCGGCCAGCGGCCGGATCATGATGCCGTCGGGTGTGTGGTCGTAAAGTTGTTCGGAGCGGACAAAATTGGCCAGCATGTTGACCAGGTAGAGCAACGTCTCCGGCTGTACCGGCACACTCTGCCGATCCAGCGTATCGGCAAGTACGCCTTGAAAATATTCACGTACGTCCACACTCGTAATCAACCGCCCGGCATGGTTCGCCATTTGCCGTCCCCCTCAGCTCGTCAGAAATCATCAAATTTCAGTTCACAGAGGTGCCTCAGGGGGACACTGAGCGGCAGGACCAATGCCGGGTACTGACGCGCGCACGGCCCCCTGTGTCGTTTAACTTAGCAGAGAGGCCGGATGATCCCCAGTCAGCACTCAGTGCCGATGGCTGACAAAGCGGGTCTGAAAAAAGAAAACCCGCCTTGCGGCGGGTCTTCGATTCATGGCCGGAGCTCGCGCTCCGACCCTTGATCACAACTTTGCTTACATCATGTCCATGCCACCGCCCGGAGGCATGTGGCCATGGGGCTCTTCCTTCTTCGGCAACTCGGCCACCATGACCTCGGTGGTGAGCAGCAGTCCGGCCACGGAGGCGGCGTTCTGCAGCGCAAAACGCGTCACCTTGGTCGGGTCGAGAATGCCCATCTTGATCATGTCGCCGAATTCACCGGTGGCGGCGTTGTAACCGAAATTCGCCTCACCGTCGGAGACCTGGTTCAGGATTACGGAAGGTTCTTCACCGCAGTTGGCCACGATCTGGCGCAACGGCTCTTCCAGAGCGCGCCGGAGAATGGCGATGCCCACCTTCTGGTCATCGTTCTTGCCCTTGACGCGATCGACGGCCTTGCGTACGCGCAGCAATGCCACGCCGCCGCCGGGCACCACGCCTTCTTCCACCGCCGCACGGGTCGAGTGCAGCGCGTCTTCGACGCGGGCCTTCTTTTCCTTCATTTCCATCTCCGTCGCCGCACCGACCTTGATGACAGCCACGCCGCCGGCGAGCTTCGCTACTCGCTCCTGCAGCTTCTCCTTGTCGTAGTCCGAGGTGGATTCCTCGATCTGCTTGCGGATCTGCTTCACGCGGCCTTCGATGTCCATCTTTTTGCCGGAACCGTCAATGATGGTGGTATTTTCCTTGGTGATCTGCACCTTCTTGGCGCGGCCCAGGTCTTCAAGGCGTGCCTTCTCCAGGGACAGTCCCACTTCCTCGGCAATCACCGTGCCGCCGGTCAGGACCGCGATGTCCTCCAGCATGGCCTTGCGGCGATCACCGAAGCCCGGGGCCTTGACCGCGCACACCTTGACGATGCCGCGCATGTTGTTGACCACCAGCGTGGCCAGCGCCTCGCCTTCCACGTCCTCAGAGACAATCAACATCGCCTTGCCGGACTTGGCGACTGCTTCCAGCACCGGGAGCAACTCCCGGACGTTGGAAATCTTCTTGTCGTGCAACAGGATGTAGGGGCTCTCCAGTTCGACGCTCATCTTCTCCTGGCTGTTGATGAAGTACGGGGACAGGTAGCCGCGGTCAAATTGCATGCCCTCGACCACTTCCAGTTCCATCTCCAGCGTGGAACCCTCTTCCACGGTGATGACGCCTTCCTTGCCGACCTTGCCCATGGCTTCGGCAATCTTGTTGCCGATGGCCTCGTCCAGATTGGCGGAGATGGTGCCCACCTGGGCGATGGACTTGCTGTCCTCGCAGGGCTTGGACAACTTCGCCAGTTCCTCCACCGCGGCAATCACCGCGGCATCAATGCCGCGCTTGACGTCCATGGGGTTGTGGCCGGCGGCCACCGTCTTCAGACCCTCACGTACAATGGCCTGAGCCAGGACCGTGGCAGTGGTAGTGCCATCACCGGCCACATCGGAGGTCTTGGAGGCCACCTCCTTCACCATCTGCGCACCCATGTTCTCGAACTTGTCCAGCAGTTCGATTTCCTTGGCGACGGATACGCCGTCCTTGGTGATGGTGGGAGCGCCGAAGCTCTTCTCCAACACCACATTACGGCCGCGCGGACCCAGGGTCTGCTTGACCGCGTTCGCCAGGATGTTGACACCCTTGGCCATACGCAACCGGGCATCATCACCGAATTTGACTTCTTTCGCTGTCATGTCTGTTCTCCTAGAAATGCTTACTCGATCACGCCCATGATGTCGTCCTCGCGCATGACGAGATATTCGACACCATCGACCTTGACCTCATTACCTGAATACTTGCCGAACAGGATTTGGTCACCCTTCTTTACATCCAGGGTGCGAATCTCACCGTTCTCCAGGACCTTGCCATTACCCACGGCGATGATCTCTCCGCGGCTCGGCTTCTCGCTGGCGGTATCAGGTATGACGATCCCGCCGGCGGACATCTTTTCCTCTTCCAGTCGCTTGACGATAACCCGATCGTGCAACGGGCGAATCTTGAGCTTTTTCATAATTCCATAACCTCCTAACGATATAACCTATTGATTTTAATCGACTTCATTGGGGTTGTTAGCACTCCATTGAAGTGAGTGCTAAAAATATAGGGGAATGGGGGAGTTGTCAAGGTGGAGACGTGAAAAGTGCAAAGTTAAAAGTGGAAAAAGGCGGGATTCCGGTCGCGAAATTAACTGCAGGAAAAGAAGTTTAGGGCAGCGTTGCTTCTCCCTTTCCGCTACTAGCGTGGCACTTTTAACTGCCTTCCCGCTGGTAATACTCCATCAAAATATTCGCCACCTCGGGGCGGGCAAACTCCGGCGGCAGCGGCTGCCCTGAGGCCAGCAGCTCGCGCACCTTGGTGCCGGACAGTTGCACGAAATCCTCCGGCGTGTGGTCAGGGGCGTCACGCATCATGACCACGCGCCCGAGTTTGCGCGAAAACGCGGTGTTGTCGGCGCGGAAGATTTCAATGCGCAACGCCGTTTCCGGCACCTGGGTGTCGAAAATTGTCTGCGCGTCGAACGGGCCGTAATAACTGCCGACTCCAGCATGATCACGACCGACAATCAGGTGCGAGCACCCGGCGTTCTGGCGGAATACGGCGTGCAGTACGGCTTCGCGCGGGCCGGCGTAGAGCATGTCGAAGCCATA
>CAYMXG010000255.1:0-4010 GCA_964394115.1 uncultured Enterobacteriaceae bacterium
GCATCGCAATGATTGTTTTACTGGTGGTTATCGTTGGGCTGGGGATGTACGGGATCGGCATATACAACGGCCTGATAGCGGGGCGTAACCAATTCAAGAATGCCTTTGCGCAGATCGATGTGCAATTGCAGCGGCGCTACGATCTGATCCCGAACCTGGTGGAGACCTCGAAGGCCTACCTGGCCCACGAACGGGGGACGCTGGAGGCGGTTATCCAGGCGCGCAACCAGGCACAGACCGCGGCCCGGGCTGCGGCCACAAAGCCGGATGACGGCGCCGCCATCATGGCATTGAGTTCGGCTGAGGGCGCGCTGACCGGAACGCTCGGCCGGTTTTTCGCGCTGGCGGAGGCTTATCCGGATTTGAAAGCCAACCAGACCATGCAGCAGCTGATGGAAGAACTCTCCAGCACTGAGAACAAGGTGGCCTTCGCGCGCCAGTTTTTCAATGACGCGGTCATGGGCTACAACAATCAGCGTGAGCAATTCCCGAATGTGTTGATTGCCGGGCCGTTCGGCTTCCAGCACGCGGAGCAGCTCGAACTGCAGAACAAGGAAGCCAAGGAGGCGGTCAAGGTAAAGTTCTAGACGACGGTTCCCGGGAAGCAATCGGCAGCCGCCGTGAATGCCGGGCACGAGACGGGGCAAAGCCGTGTCGCGCAGTTTTTATTCGGCACTCCATTCCTGCTGGCAGGTGCCTATTTCATCCTCGCGGGCATCGGCGTACTGCCGATGCCCGGCAAGGCCCTGGTTCCGCTTTGGATCATCACTTGTGCCGGACTGGTCTTCTTCATTCCCGGGTTCACGCTGGTTCTCTCCGCATTGAAGGCCGGCCGCAAGGCCGCTTCGGTCCCGGGCACTACCCGGGTCATCCGCGCCAATGAAGGCCGCAGCGGTGTGCTGGGCGCATGGGGTGCGGCGCTTTTCTCTTCGGCGCTGGTGGCCGGATTCTGGGGTGCCATCCTGTCCGATGTCCCGAGCAGCGGGAACATGCCGGACTGGATGGTCGTGGCGATTATTGGTTTCTTCACGCTCGTGGCCGCAGCCTTGGTTGTGGTCGCGTCCTATCTGACCATCAGCATGCTGCGTTTCGGAGAGGCACAACTGGTCTTGACCCCGGCGCCTGTGCAGGTGGGTGGCGCACTGAAAGGTTACGTGGAACTCCCTGGGGGAAATCTGCCGGCCCATGTCAATGTGCGCTTGCAGTGCTTCCGCTTTGCCGCGCATGCCAATTCGGCTGGATCCAAAAAGGCTGCCTTTCTGCCCAGTCTGAAAAGTGCCTGGGAGGATTTGAAAGTCGTACCGGTGACGGTCATGGCAGGCAAGTCCCGAATCGCAGTAAATATCCCGATTCCGGAGGGGCTTGCAGCGTCCCACATGCCTGCCGAGTCCACCAATTCCTGGGTCGTCCCGGGACAGGCCCGGGTGTATTGCCAGTGGTTCCTCTGCGTATCGGCGGATGTCCCCGGTGTGGACCTGAAGCGTACTTTCGGCGTCGAAGTGATCCCAGGGCAACCGAACGAAAATGCCCTTGCAGCAGAGCCTGAACTCGTCGGACGGGAAGAACCGGAACGCGTGGCGGCAGCCACCAAGGTCGCTTTGGCGGAATTAACCGCCGGTCGAGCGCCGGCGGCGGTGGCGGGAAGGCTGGAGTCGTTTGGCCTTACTGATGCCGTGGTCAGCCAGGTACTCAATGACATCGGCCGAGACACAAGCCAACCCTGTGCCTCCTCTGTACGCGCCTACCTGGCAAATCTCGCACGCATCCAGGCGGAAGTGAATTCCGGTCAACTGTTTCTACTCGATCGCGCGCGCGGCCCGGGACAACCCAAAAACAGCAAGGCTTCTACAATACCCGCAGTCCCGATTCCCGGTTCCGGCGTACCGGTGCTACTGGCCGATGAATCGGCGCTGTGTCGCGGCAAATGGATCATCGGGGGCTTTCTGATGGTATGGGGCGGCCTTTTCGGCGGCATCCCCGCCGTTATCGGTATCGGGGACCCCACGCAGCGGAACGGCGGGCTGTTCGTCTTCTTTTTGATCGGGTGCGCGGCGTTTTGTGGTGGACTCTGGATAATGAGCCGCCGTCACAGCATCTGGCTCCTTCCCGGACAGGGCCGGCTCGAGGAACGAACCGGCCGGTTTCGCGCCGACCAGGTTCAGCACCATGACCAATCCGGTTTTGATCGGGTCGTCACGGCAAAGTCAGTCAGCCGGAGTTCCAAGGGCCGCACGACGGTGACATTCCACGTGGCGCTGGCGAAGGGTGCTGCGCGTGAGGAAGGCAGCCTGGCACTGGGCGATTATTCCGAATTCGATGTGGCCCGCGCGGCGGCCATGCAGTTGGCCGGCAGGTTGTCCCTGCCGCTGTACGACGTGACGATAGACCCGCGGGCAAAACCCGTCACCGTCGCTGCGCCGGCAATGGAAAAGTTCAACGCCACAGGCCCGCAGCCGGACTGGTGGCGGCAGCCATCCGCCCTGGTCCTGGTCCTCGCCAACCTGGTCCCGATCGGCGGGGTGCTTTTCGCCGGTTGGGAAGTGTTTCCCATCATGCTGCTGTTCTGGCTGGAAAACCTGGTCGTGGGCGTGATCACGGCGCTGAAAATGATTGCCTGTGGCCGCGGAAATATCGGGGAAAAGATCTTTACGCTGCCGTTTTTTGCCTTTCATTACGGCATGTTCTGTTCCGTGCATGGCGCATTTGTGTTCGCCATGTTTGCTCCAAAGGGAGAAGCCATGCATGGGGCGGGCGGGCTGCTACCGGACCCGGCGACCATACTCCACGTGGTCCAGCAGCAGGGACTCTGGATTGCAGTTGTGGCGCTGGTTGCCAGCCACGGTTTCTCATTTGTCGTGAATTTCCTGGGCAAGGGTGTAAATCGCACCGCGGAGGTGCGCAAGGTGATGATGGCGCCCTACGGCAGGATCGTCGTTTTGCACGTGGTGATCCTGCTGGGCGGCTTCGTGGTCATGTCCCTGGACGCCCCGCTGTTTGCGTTGCTGCTGCTGGTTATACTGAAGGTCATCATGGACGTCACCGCCCACATTCGCGAACATCGCCGGAGGGCCGGCGCCACGCTGGCGGCAGGGATATCCGGCATGGAGGCAAATCCATGAATTTTTTCGAGCAACAGGCCAAGGCGCGCAGGCGGACCGGGTTGCTGGTAATCCCTTTTGCGCTGGCCGTCGTGCTCATCATCGTTACCTTGAACGGTGTCGCCTTTTTCATATTTACGCAGGTGGATGCCACGGGCGAGGCAATTTCCATTTCCCACTGGCTGGCCCAGCCTTATTGGATCTGGATCTCGCTGGGAACGCTGGCACTGATTGGCGCCGGGTCGCTGAAAACCACGCTGGAGCTCCGTGGTGGCGGCAAGGCCCTGGCGGAAATGGTAGGTGCGCGGCGCGTCAATACGGATAGCGCGGACGCCGATGAGCGGCGCCTGATCAATATTATCGAAGAGATGTCCATCGCCTCCGGCACGCCGGTGCCGCTGCTGTATGTACTCGATGACGAACCTTCCATCAATGCCTTCGTTGCCGGGTTGCGGCCTACGGAAACCGTGCTGGTAGTGACCCGGGGCGCAATGCAGAACTTCACGCGCGATGAGTTGCAGGGAGTCATCGGTCATGAGTACAGCCACATTTTCAATGGGGATATGCGTCTCAACATGCGCCTGATGGGCATCCTCGCGGGCATACTGTTAATCGGGCAAATCGGCCGGTTCGTCCTTCGCTCCAGCAGCCGCAGCCGCGGCAAGGGCAGTGGCCAGGCGGCGATGTTTGGACTGGCGCTGTTCCTGGTCGGCTACGTCGGCTTGTTCTTTGGCGCGCTCATCAAGGCGGCCATCTCCCGGCAGCGCGAGTTCCTGGCGGACGCCTCCTCGGTGCAATTCACCCGCAACCCCCACGGCATCGCCGGAGCACTGTTTCGAATCAAGCAGCACAGCGAGGGGTCAAAGCTGCAAAACAGCCATGCCGACGACGTCAGTCACTTCTGCTTCGGCG
>CAYMXG010000256.1:0-1857 GCA_964394115.1 uncultured Enterobacteriaceae bacterium
CACGCGCATTATTTCGTTGTGCGAAGGCAGGACGCCGCTCATCAAGCTGGAAAACATCCCGAAGAAGCTGCCCGTGCCGGTGGAGATGTACGTCAAGTTCGAGGGGCTGAATCCCACCGGTTCATTTAAAGATCGCGGCATGACCATGGCGGTCACGCAGGCGGTGAGCGAAGGGGCGCGGGCCATCATCTGTGCCTCCACCGGCAACACGTCCGCCTCCGCCGCGGCGTATGCCGCGCGGGCGGGCATCGCGGCGTTCGTGCTTATCCCCGAGGGCAAGATCGCCCTCGGCAAACTCGCGCAAGCCATGATGAAGGGCGCCGTGGTGATCCAGATCCAGGGCAACTTCGACGACGGCATGCGACTGGTGAAGGAAGTCGCAAAGGCGGCGCCGGTGACCATCGTCAACTCCATCAATCCCTACCGCCTGCAGGGGCAGAAGACGGCGGCCTTCGAGATCGTGGATGAACTGGGCCGCGCGCCGGATTTTCATTGTCTGCCCGTCGGCAACGCCGGCAACATCAGCGCCTATTGGACTGGATACAGCGAGTACGCGGGGATGCACACCAAGGCGTGCGCGTTCTGCACCGACGCCTGTGTCTATGGCGAGCGCACCGCGCACGTGAGTGGGCGCCCGAAGATGCTGGGCTACCAGGCCAGTGGCGCCGCGCCGTTCTTGCGCGGGCACATGGTGGACAACCCGGAGACTGTGGCGACCGCGATCCGCATCGGCCACCCGCAGTCATGGCACCTGGCGTGGGCTGCGAGCCGCGAATCCGGCGGCTGGTTCGCGGAATTCTCCGACCCGGAGATCCTGCGGGTGCAGAAACTCCTGGCCGAGCGCGAGGGGATTTTCTGCGAACCCGCGTCCGCCATAGCTGTCGCGGGCGCCATCCAGGACATCGAACAGGGCCGCATTCCCGCCGGCAGCGTCATTGCCTGCACGCTCACCGGCCACGGTCTCAAGGACCCGGACACCGCCATCAAGCAGAGCAGCGCGCCGGTGTTGAAGGTGGATGCGAAGCTGGATGCGGTGAAGAAGGCCATCCTCGACAACATGAAATAACGCTTTCCCTCCAGCGCGGGCGCCCAATGCGCCACGCTTTACCCTCTCGGTAAACGGTTTCTTCGGTTCCTATGTACTGATGTCGGTTTGGATTCTTTCAGTGCTGTTGCCAATTAAGCGGCACTTATTATTTATAAATCAAATAGTTATAACGTATTTACATTATAAATACACCGCGCTATCCTGCATTGCACATGGACGAATACTACGAGCTGAATGGAATCAGCTTTGTCTGGGATCGCGTCAAGTCCCGGCGCAACCTGGCCAAGCATGGTGTTGCCTTTGAACAGGCCGCAGAGGTGTTTTTCGACCCATTTCTGCGGCTGGCGGAAGCGGGTGCCGGAAACGAGGCGCGTGCGTCCGTTATCGGCATGGATGAAAGCTTGAATCTGCTTTTCATTGTTCATTTAGTGGTCGAGGACGAACAGATCCGCATCATTTCGGCACGCAGGACGACACGAAAGGAAAGAGGGCACTATGAAGATTGAAAAACTGAAGCAACGGCTGGATCGCAATCGTCCCATGACTACGGTGACGCTACGGATGCCCGGCGACGTCATAAACGACTTGAAGCGAATTGCGCCGTTGCTAGGGTTCTCCGGTTATCAACCTCTGATTCGAGCCTATGTGGGCCAGTGCCTGCGTAAGGATTTGGAGCGACTGGATACGGATTCCATGTCGGACCTGGTGTCCAGCCTGAGGCGGCGCGGTGTGAGTCAGGAGGTGATCCAGGACGCGTTGGCCGAATCTATGCACAAATAACAGAATGGTAATTAGGAGATCGTGATGGA
>CAYMXG010000256.1:1957-3961 GCA_964394115.1 uncultured Enterobacteriaceae bacterium
GGTTCGCCTTCGCGCAAAAATAGCATCATCCCTGGTCAGGCGCTCAAAGAGGGGGTAGAGATGAATAAATCCGCTTGGTATTCCCGGTTTGCGAAGGCGGCGGCACATTTCTGCGGCAGGCCCAGAGTATTCGTCATTGCCGTTGGTGTCATAGCAGCATGGATAGTCACCGGACCGCTTTTCGGTTTCAGCGACACCTGGCAACTGGTCATCAACACCGGCACCACGATCATCACCTTCCTGATGGTGTTCCTGATTCAGAACACGCAGAATCGGGACACCGAGGCCATCCAGATAAAACTCGATGAACTCATCCGTTCCACCCAGGGCGCGCATAATGCGCTGCTCGATCTGGAGGAACTTGATGAGGAAACCCTGGATGGGTTCCGGGCCAGGTATGAGGCGCTGGCCAGTGCGGCGCGCGTGGAGCTGGACCACGGCAAACAGGATACGGGCACGCCGGAGCCGTGATCCCGGCGCGGTTCCTGCCGTTGCCCGACACGCGCGCGACGGTCGGAGCGCCCGATGAATCGAACTTGTTCAACCTGATAGAGTGGGCCCGGGTCATGACAGGGATTCCGGCACCGCGTGCATCTCACCTTGTACATTCCCGGCCTGTTCGGGCCGAAGGCGCGATTCAGCTCTGAATACCTGCCTGCTGTGCCCGCATTGAATCGACTGCTGTCCCGCGGCAAGAACCTCTCTGCAACCGGGCGATCCTTCCACTTCACGTTGGCGCGCCTGTTTGGATGTGCCCCGCCGCCCGGGCAGGATGTACCGGTGGCCGCGGTGACCCATCAACTGGATGCCGCCGGCGTGGGGCAGGGGATCTGGATGCGCGCCGACCCGGTGTACCTGCGCGCGGATCGGCGCAGCGTGATCCTGCTGGATGCGGAAACGGTTCGGCTGGAGACCCGCGATGCGCTGGCCCTGGCTGCCGAAGTGAAACCCTTGCTTGAATCCCAGGGCCATCAACTGGAGGTGCCGTGCCCCGAACGCTGGTACCTGCGGATGCAGAGTGCGCCGCAGATCAGCACCACGGAACTGGAGCAGGTGGTGGGACGGGATATCGCGAGTGCGATGCCGGCGGGTCCTGATTCCGCACCATGGCGCCGCCTCTTGAATGAAATACAGATGCTGTTGCACCAGAGTGCCGTGAACACCGATCGGGAGACGCGCGGGTTGGCGCCAATCAACAGTCTCTGGTTTTGGGGCTGCGGTTCCACGCCGACGCCCGATGCGCGCCGTTGGGCCACGATCCATGGCGCGGATTTGTTCCTGCGCGGCCTGGCGGAGATCGGGGGCGCCGCCTGCCTGCCGGTTCCCTCCGGCGCCAATGAATGCCTGGCCAATGCGGAACGGGAGGATCGCGTTCTCGTGGTCATGGAAAATTGCCGGCGCGCCGCTGCCCACCAGGAAGTGGAAATCTGGAGCGCGGCGGTCCGGGAACTGGAGCAGCGCTGGTTTCTGCCGTTGGCGAAGGCGCTGCAAAATGGCGCAGTGCGATCACTGTCCCTGATTACGGAAGGGCTGGAACTGGAAATCCTGCCGGTGAGCCTGTTTTGCTTCTGGCGCCGCCGCCA
Organism: uncultured Enterobacteriaceae bacterium; assembly: GCA_964394115.1. Classification (GTDB taxonomy): domain Bacteria; phylum Pseudomonadota; class Gammaproteobacteria; order Eutrophobiales; family Eutrophobiaceae; genus 2-02-FULL-61-13. The sequence continues at coordinate 3,541 of CAYMXG010000256.1, forward strand.
CACACTTGCGCAACTGGCGCCGGGCGTGACGACCGTTTGAAAACGCACAGGCTCATCCAGCGGCGCGAGCCGGCCGCACCATCGACGCAATTTCCCGATGACATGCCGCCATTGCTGCGCCGAGTCTTTGCCCATCGCAATGTTGCCGGCGCTGCGGAACTTGATTACTCCCTCGCCGGCCTGCTGCCATTCACGCAACTCGCGCACGTCGGGCCGGCGGCGCAATTGCTGGCCGATGTCATCGCCGCGGACCGACACATAGTGATCATTGCCGATTACGACGCGGATGGCGCAACGGCTTGCGCGCTGGCCGTGCGGGGATTGCGCGGCTGCGGCGCAAAACGCGTGAGTTACCTGGTGCCGGACCGGATGCGGGATGGCTATGGCCTGCAGGCGCCCCTCGCCGAACTCGCCGCGCAAG
>CAYMXG010000257.1:0-3960 GCA_964394115.1 uncultured Enterobacteriaceae bacterium
GCTTCCTGTTTCCTGGCACCCGCAGGCATCAACCTTTCCCGTCCGTGGGTGTGGAGGCGCGCATGGTGCCTGCCTGTTGCGTTGTTTCATTGCCGTGGGACAGGATCTGCCTGAGATTTTCCGGCGGCCTGCTCCCGGCCAATTCATGCAGGTATGCCAGGTTCAAACGGTACTGGCGTTCAAACGCGCCCACTGACGCCGCGGGATTGTAGTCCCCCAGCCACCAGAACCAGTCGGAGCTTTCGCATTTAGCCAGTTGATGTTCCAGTGCCTCACGTTGTGCGGCATCCAGATCGCCACGAGCAATGCGCGCGTCATAGGCGCGCTTTGCCTCGCCCAGCATGTCCCAGGCCCGGTTCTTGTCCGGATTGCCGATCCAGGTGGAGAACGTGCCGTAGACCCAGCTGCCGGCGACGAGACGCGGCAGTTCCCGCGCCGGTGACTCCTTGAGAATTTCCGCGTACGTGGTCAGCCGGATGAACGGATGTTCGCTCAGGCGCCGGTACAACGCGGACAACAGGTAATATCCATTAAACGGGTAGTACTCCCAGGCATTCTCGCCATCAAGGATGATGGAGAGCACCGGGGTGGTCTCCAGTGTGCAGTGGCGGGCGATCTGTTCGACGCGGTGGATCAAATCTCCCACGGCATCATCCGCGTGCCAGTCCGAATAGGTGAACCCGATCCGGTCCGACAGGGCATCGTTGCGCGCAAACAGCTTCAGGCCGGATCCCGGCAGGTGCCATGGGGAATTACCGAGGTCGGGATGATCCGCGATGAAGCCCGTGGCACGCGCGCTGTTACGCAGCACCCCTTCCCCGGTCGCTGCCCACTGGAACCCGGCATCCGCCAGCAACCGCAGGGTCGCCGTGCTGACACTGCCTTCGGACGGCCAGCAACCCACGGGGCGGCGCCCGAAATAATTCTCGAAGCTGCGCAGGCCATGCTCGATGTGCCAGCGTGCGCGCTCCTGGCCTCCCGGATACGAGGAAAGTATTGGAAGTGCGGCATCGGGCATGGCCTCCCGGGTGACACCCAAATCCAGCAACAGCGGCAGTATCGGATGGCCCCATGGTGACATGCAGAGTTCAATGCGCCTGGCATCCGCGAGTTTGCCGTAACGCACGCCGATGGAGGAGATCTGTTCCGCGATGATGGCCAGCAGCCGGCGCCGTTGCCCGAGGGTGAATCCAGACCCTTGTTCCAGCAGCGCCTTTACCTCCGGGTCGAATCGGCGCGCGATTTCTCCCAGCCAGACGAGGTGATACCAGGTCACGAGTTCCGCCAGGAAGTGATCGCTGAGAAAGCGGGCGCCGCCAGGTTCCGTCGCCATGCGTTCGCCGATTTGCACCAGCCGGCGAAACGGCTCGAAGGGTTCGACCATGCGCTTGCGGTTGGCGCGCAGGCAGTTCTTCAGCAGCGTCAGCCGCTGTTCGTCCTGCGCCGGAAATTCCGGCGCGGCGAGCGCCGCCAGCAGGGGGTCTGACAGCGGCTGCCCGTTCCGAAGATGGCTGGTTAACTGGTGCGCGTAATCGGCGAGTTGTTCAAGCAGGATGGGGGTGAAATTGAACACCGCACGGGCGCCCGGCGTCCGCTCCAGGTGCTCGACCATATCCACGTAGTCCTTGATGGCGTGCAGATAGGTCCACGGAGACTGGTATTCCCGCGACCGGGGATCCCGGTAGTCGGGCTGGTGCATATGCCAGCACAACACCAGGTTGAGTCGCCGCTCATGCGCCATATTTGCACCGCCGGTCGGGCTATTCAGGGCAGAGTAGCATGCCATCGCGCCGGGCCGCACGTAGCCTGGAGCGGTGGTACGTGCCTCCGCGCCATCGATCAGTGATAATCAGGACGGGTACACACCACCAATCAGGAGGTCGTCCCCATGAAGATGAAATCAGGTGGATTGGCGCTGGCGCTGCTTGGGTTTGTGTCAGCCATTGCCATGGCCGGCGGCCGCCCCGACCAGGTGCCATTTCCGGAAGGCTATACTTCGGAATTCAAAAATTATGTCACCCGTAATCGCGCCAACGGCAAGCCGGAGATTGCGAAGATTTTCGCCAACGAGACGGCGCAGCAAAGCGTCATGGCCGGCGGCCAGATGGCGCCCGGTTCCGTGCTGGTCATGGAGATTTACAAGTCAGCCATGGATGCAGCCGGTAAACCGGTCCGGGACGGCGAAGGCAATTTCAAGCCCGGTGAACTGTCCGGTATAGCCGTCATGCAGAAACGCACGGACTGGCCCGCCGATTATGCCGCGGCGGATCGTGCCGGGGACTGGGGGTTCGCGCTGTATGATTCCAGTGGTCAGCCCAAGGCCAATGAACTGGCCTGCGCCAGTTGCCACCAGCCTTTCAAAAACCAGGATTTCGTGATGACCTACCTGAAGCTGGTGGGGATCAGGAAGTAGCTGGCCGCCGCAGCCTGCTGGTGTGGTGTCTCGCGGCGTCACTTGTCATTCCGGAAGCGGCGATGCCGCTATCCGGAATCCAGGCGACGCCAAACGCCGGCTGGATTCCGGGTCGCGCCCGCTGCGCAGGTTTTGCCCGGAATGACAACGCTATTGCTGAAGCGGGATTACGCAATATATCAGTGGGACAGCGCACTGGAATCGCTTTTTCTGCCACAACCCACCCGGGAGGGAATGACGTCATGAACAGACAAGCCGCAGTAACCATGGTTTTTGCAGTAATTCTGGCCTGCAGTGTCACAGTCACCGCGGCACCGCTCACGGTCGGCAAAGGCGATACCACTGCCACCGTACTCGCCGCCCAAAAGGGCAATCGCGTGACCGTCAGGTTGCAATCCGGAGAGGAGTTGTCAGGCAAGGTCATTACCGTCGGCGACCATGTGTTGCAGTTGGGTGAGTTGTCCGGCAAGGAATTTTTTGATGCAGCGATACCCCTGGACGGCATCGCAGCGGTGATCATCCGGGTACGCGAATAACCGCAGGACACGGTGTCCATCCAGACACGCTTTTTGCTGGGGCTGGGGCTGGTACTGGTTGCCTCGGTCATCGTGCTGTCAATGGCGGTACTCACCTACACGGTACCCAGGCTGGTTCAGTGGGAGACCCGGGAGGCGCAGGATCACGTCAGGCGCGCCAGCCGCGCCCTGGATCGCGAGTATGAGCACCTGCTCATATATGCCCGCGAGTGGTCAGTCTGGGATGATACGTTCCGTTTCGTACAGGATCCCAACCAGGAATACATTGACGCGAATCTGGGCGCCCCCAATTTTGTTGCCGCCATGGTGGACTTGTTGGCGTACGTTCGCGATGACGGTCAGATCGTCTGGGCGGGATTCAAAATGGGTGACGTCGTGGATTTGGCCCAGGGCGAGGCGTTGGTGGCGGAATTGCGCCCCAAGGCCCAGCAGGCGCTGCGTGACGAGCACGGCGCCGCGGGGATACTGCTGACCAGCAAGGGACTGATGGAGGTGGCAGTACACCAGATTCGCAACAGCCGGGAACAGGGTCCGCCCGCGGGCATGATGCTGGTCGCTCGCCTGCTCAGCGATGACTTCATGCGGCGGTTGCGTGCCCAGACGGAACTGGACCTGAAAATCGTGCCGGTCGCGGAATTGGCGGCGCTGGCGGACCAGCCGGATATCGGCACGGAACTGGATGCGGCCGGAGAACCGCTGGTGCGATTCGTTTCACCGTCGAAGTTGCAGTTGCTGGCGCGCCTGCATGATCTGGCCGGGCAACCGTCGCTGGTGTTGGGCATCGATTTGTCCCGCTCCGTCTTCTCCCAGGGCCGGCAGATCATGACCTACACGATCCTGGGCACGGCCGCGTTGTTCTTTCTCACCCTGGCCATTGCCGGCCTGCTGTTGCGACGCATGGTCTTCGCCCCCGTGGCAGAACTGGCGCGGCATGCCTTCGAGTTGCGCAACAGCGACGAGTACACGCGCCGGCTGAATAATCCGCGCAACGATGAAATCGGCAAACTGGCG
>CAYMXG010000258.1:0-3952 GCA_964394115.1 uncultured Enterobacteriaceae bacterium
ACGGATCTCCCATCCAGATCCAGATGTAGCCGTGGCGTTCCACCAGCGGATAACTCCTGATGCGCGCATTCTGCGGCGGTGAATCCTGGCCCGGCACCGCGACACAGGCGCCGCCGGCATCGAAGCAGGCGCCATGGTAGGCGCAGCGCAGGTGCTCCCCGATTATCCGCCCCAGGGACAGCGGCATGAAGCGGTGCGGGCACCGATCCTGCAATGCCAGCAGTTTTCCCGACTCGGTCCGGCCGATCACCACCGGCTCGCTGAGAATGGTCCGGGCGACCAGTTTGCCGCCGGCCACCTCCCCGGGTTCCGCCGCCACGTACCAGGTATTTTTGATGTGCATGCCAGGCCTTCAGAAACTGTAACGCAGGCTGGCGCCGAACCAGCGCGGCTTGCCCGGCACCAGCGAATTGGAGCCCGTGGCATTGGACAGGTCATAACCGATGGTGAAATAGCGCTCATCCGCGACATTGTTGATGAAGAACGATGCCAGCCACTTGGCGTCGCCGCTGGTCCAGTCCATGCGCACATTGCTGATCACGTATTCCGGCAGCTTCGAGGCATCGAAATTGCGGATGTTGTCGTAGAACGAGGCGGCGTAGTTGAAATCCGCCTGCGTGGCGATGCGCCCGCCGAACACGTCCTGCGGCCACTGGTAGCGGAGCCAGCCATTGACCTTGGTGTCGGGCGTGTAGCTGGCCTCGGTGTCCACGAAGATTCCCGGCCCGAGTTGCACGTCGTATACCTCGGTGTCGATATAGGAAACACTCAGCGCGAAGTCCAGCCCCGCCACCGGATTTGTATACATCTCCAGTTCCAGCCCCTGGTATTCCGCGTCCACGTTGCGCACAAAACCCGTGACCTGGGTGAAGAAGAAGCCCTGGTAGTCCTTGTAATCGTAGTAGTAGAACGAGCCGTTCAGTCGCGTGGTGCCGCCCAGCAGGTTGTCCAGCTTGAAACCGCCCTCGTAGGACAGCAAGGTCTCCTCGCCGTAGGGAATGTCGGCGGCGGGGAAACCCTGGGCAAACGTGATCGGCGCGTTGAAACCGCCGGCCTTGACGCCACGATTGATGCCGGCGTACAGCAGCAGGTCGTCCAGCGGCCGCCAGTCGAACTGCACCTTGCCGCTCCACAGCGTGTCGTCCTGTTCATGGTCCGTCTTCGGCTGCACCGGGAACAATGGAATATCCGTCTCCAGTTCGGTGGGCGACGTGCTGAGGAAAAACGTCTCCTCGCCGGTGAAGTCCTTGCTCTCCCAGATGGTGCGCAGGCCGCCGATGAAGGTCAGTCGATCGGTGATGTCGAATTCAATCTGACCGAATACGGACCAGGAGTCGGTCTCAAGTTGTGTCAGCGCCGTATCCTCCCACGGCACTCCCACCAATGGCTGGAACAGGTTGGTCGCATCCGCGGTAATGGATACGCCGGATTCGAGGTCGATGTTGAGGTAATAGAGACCCGCGACCCAGCGCGTGCGATCCAGTTCACCGTTCAGGCGCAGTTCCTGGGTGAAGGTCTCGGCGTCGGCGTCGAACAGGACGTTTACCGTGGAGGCAGGCCCGCCGTCCGCGGGCAGGCCCTGGAATTTCTCGAAATTCTTGTAATCGCTGACCGAGGTCAATGTGAACAGCTCCGTCTCCCACGTGATCTTGCCCTGCACGCCATAGGTGTCGGTTTCATTCAGATCCGAGAAGGCGAAGTCCATGGCGCATTCGAGATCCTCATAATCGTCCTCGGTGCAACTCGGGCCGTACAGGTTGCCGCCGGGCGGACGCACCAGGTCCGGATCGAAGGACAGCGGGTGATTGATGGGCGTACCGTCAGGCGCGATGGCTTCACGCGTCTCGTTGGGTCCCGCGACGATGGTGCCCACGTGGTTGCCCGCGGCATCGAATATCGGGACCGTGGGCAACTCCAGGAAAGGCGAGGTTCCGACGCGGGTGCGGCCGTAGGTGCCGATGACCAGCATTTCCACGCCATCGGTGGGCTCGAACAACATCTGCCCGCGCAACGCCAGGGTATCGTCATTGAAGGTGTCCTCGCCGCCGTAGGGCAATGGATTGCCATCCAGCGTCACGAATCGGTTCGGGTAATCGTTGTCGAGGATTTCGTCGAAGCGGTTGTACATGACCGCCATGCGCCCGGACAGGCTGTCCGTCAACGGCCCGCTGACGGCTGTTTCCACGCGCGCCTGGTTGTAGGAACCATAGGTCACGTCCATGTAGCCTTCCATTTCCCGCGTCGGACGGTTGGAGACGAAATGCACCAGCCCGCCGGTGGCGTTGCGGCCGAACAATGTCCCCTGTGGTCCCTTCAGGATTTCCACCCGTTCCAGGTCCACCATGCCGAACACCTGGCCCTGGCCGAACCCGACGTAACCTTCATCTATATATACCGCGACCGGCGCCTCGGTCTGGTCATTGAAATCATTCTGGGTGACGCCGCGTATCGTAAACAGCGTCTTCTGCCCGCCGTTGTTGCCGCTGATGTGAACGCCGGGCGTCATGCGCGCCACGTCAAAGCTGTCCTGGAAACCCATTTCCTTGAGTTGTTCGCCGCCGAAGGCCGTGATGCTGATGCCGACGTCCTGGATGGACTGCTCGCGCTTTTGCGCGGTAACCACGATCTCCTCCAGTTCCCCGTCCGTGGCAAATGCGGGCGCCATACCGGCTGCCGCCAGCAGCAGACACCCGGCCAGGCCGGCCCGCCATGCACGACACAGATGCGGCGACCGCGCGCCCTCTTTCAATTCCAACATGTTTGCGTCCCCCAAAGCCGATTCGAAAATCGTTCTGTTTGCGTGCCAGGCATTCAGAACGCGCCACCCCTATGTTCGGGGACCGAGTATAGTTTGATGAAATAACCATGATAATATTCACACAGACAAAATATTGTTGACCCTGATGCAACAATGCGCCGCTGGGACCTGATCGATACCTTTGTATCCGTGGTGGATGCGGGCAGTTTTTCTGCCGCCGCCGCACGCCTCGGCGTGTCGAAATCCCTCGTCAGCCGCAAGATCTCCACGCTGGAAAAGGAACTCGGGACACAGTTGCTGTTCCGGACCACGCGTCAGATCAACCCCACCGACGCGGGTCACCAGCTTTACCTGAAGTCCTCCCGGTTGTTCAGCAGCCTCGAGGAAGCCGGGGATTCCGTGCGCAATATGGAGGAAGTGCCGCGCGGGCATTTGCGCATCGCCGCAGCGGACTGGTTCGGAGAACGTTACCTGTCGGCCTGCTCCGCCCTTTTCAATCTCAAGTACCCGGACCTGAAAATCGATGTTCACATCACCAACCTGCGCATTGACCTGGTGGCGGAGCGCTACGACCTGGCATTGCATTACGGCGGACTGCCTGACTCATCCTGTCGTGCCAAGCGCATCTGCGCGATTCCGCATGTGGTGTGCGGCGCACCGGCATACTTCAGTCAGAAAGGCAGGCCGCAGACCATTGAAGACCTGCGCCAGCATAACTGCCTGGTGTCCGACTTCGAATTCTGCACGACATGGCGGTTCAAAAGTCCGGACGGCCCGGTGGATATCAATCTGGAAGGCACTTGGCGCAGCAACAACGGCCAGGCGCTGATGTTTGCGGCGCTTCAGGGTCTTGGCCTGTGCCGGCTGCCCCTGCCCTATGTGAACGAATACCTTGCCTGCGGCAAACTTGAGACCGTGTTGGATGACTTCCGCGACGACCCGTTCCCGGTCTGGATGTTGTACCCGAACACGCGGTATGTCTCTGCCAAAGTGCGGTTGTTCATTGACTACTTCTCCGAGTGGCTCATCAATGAACTCCGCACGCAACCTGCGGCTATGGTGCCGGCCGACACGGCCCGGCCGCGCCGGGTTTATAAGCGCGCTGCCAGGACGTAGCCGGAAATCAGGGGGTCAGAGTCGCTGAAATTTCTACGCGCCCGGCAAGGGATGCATCCGGATATTTCAGCGACTCTG
>CAYMXG010000259.1:0-3923 GCA_964394115.1 uncultured Enterobacteriaceae bacterium
CATCGGCCAGGTATTCGACGAACCGGTTGCTGGCGAGCACCAGCAACAGCAGGCCAAGTATCCACCCGGCCTTCTCGAGAATCTCGCGATGAATGTGTCGTTCCAGGATCATGGGCAATCGGCGGTGGCTGCTTTTGCGTTATCTCCGGCAGTTGAATAAACTTGCCTACCCGCTGTTACCGGGTGTGCAACCCGGATCAAACCGCGCCGGGCCACTGGCGACAAGCGCTAAATTCAGCCCACGCATCTTAGGCCTAATAGTATGGACTTCAGCATCAAGAGCGGAAATCCGGAAAAGCAACGCACTGGCTGCCTGATCGTCGGCGTCATGGAGACGCGCAAGTTGACCGCGCCGGCCAAGGCCATTGACGACTGCGCCGGGAAACACCTGTCCAACATGCTGCGACGCGGCGACATGGACGGCAAGACCGGCCAATCGTTGCTGCTGCACAATGTGACGGGAACCCTCGCCGACCGCGTACTCCTTATTGGTTGCGGACGCGAACGTGAGATTACCGATCGCCAGTTTCGCAGCATCATTGAGAACAGCATGCGCGCCATTTCGGCCACCGGCGCCAGCGATGCCGTCAATTACCTGCCGGAACTGAACGTCAAAGGTCGCGACCATTACTGGAAACTGCGCCAGGCACTTGAAATTGCGAATCACGTCAGCTACGAGTTCCGGGAATTCAAGAGCCGCAAGAAGGGCGCGGATCGTTCACTGCGGCGCCTGACGCTGATGGTGCCGTCGCGGCGCGAACTTCCGGTCGGCGAAAAGGCGATGCGTGACGGCCTCGCCATCAGCCGCGCGGTGAAGGCGACGCGGGATCTGGCCAATCGGCCGGCGAATGTGTGCACGCCGACCCACCTCGCCCATCATGCCCAGGGCCTGACGCGCACGCACCGGAATCTGCGCTGCAAGGTGCTGGATCGGGCGGCGCTCGAAAAGCTCGGCATGCATTCGTTCCTGTCCGTGTCCCAGGGCAGCCAGGAAGCGCCGAAACTGATACTGCTCGAATACCATGGCGGGAAACGGGGCAGCAAACCCGTGGTGCTGGTGGGCAAGGGCGTGACCTTTGATACCGGCGGCATTTCCATCAAGCCGGCGCAGGCCATGGACGAGATGAAGTTCGACATGTGCGGCGCCGCCTCGGTGATGGGCGCCATCAGCGCGGCGGCGGATCTCAAGCTGCCGCTGGATGTGGTCGGCATCATTCCGGCCACTGAGAACATGCCCGGTGGCCGGGCCACCAAACCCGGCGACATCTTCACCAGCATGTCCGGGCAGACCATCGAAGTGCTGAATACCGACGCCGAGGGGCGCCTGATCCTGTGTGATGCGCTGACCTACGCCGAACGCTACAACCCCGCCGCGGTCATTGACGTGGCGACACTGACCGGCGCCTGCGTGGTCGCGCTCGGGCATCATGCCAGCGGCCTGCTGGCAAACCACAGCCCGCTGGCGCGCAGCCTGCTGGATGCGGGCGAAAGCAGCGCGGACCGCGCCTGGCAACTGCCGCTGTGGGACGAATACCAGAAACAGATCGACAGCCCGTTTGCCGATTTCGCCAACGTCGGCGGCCGGGATGCCGGCACCATCACTGCCGCGTGCTTCCTGTCGCGCTTCGCCGGCAAGTACCACTGGGCGCATCTGGACATCGCCGGTACCGCGTGGATCAGCGGCAAGAACAAGGGCGCCACCGGCCGGCCGGTCCCGTTGCTCGTGCAGTACCTGCTGGACCAATGTGCGGCGGGTTGACATGCCTGTTGGCAAATGAACGCCTGCGTAATGGGTGGTGTCGTAATTTCAGTCTGTCATTCCGGGCAACTCTTTTTCATTTCGAGCGCCTCATTGTCATTCCGAACGCATGTGAGGAATCTTGTCCTTACTGAAGGCAAGATCCCTACTCGGAATGACAAACTGAGACACTGACAGCATGGCGCCACGCGTCGACTTTTACGTCCTGGGCGAGTCGACAAACCCGTCGCGCTTTGCCTGTGACATGGCCGCGCGCATGCGGGCCGACCAATTGAACGTGCACATTCATGCGGATTCCCGCGTCGATGCCGTGGCATTGGACGGACTGCTGTGGACGTTTCGTGACATCAGCTTTCTGCCCCATGTGCTGGCGGATGACCGGACGCCGGATCCGGCGCCGATCATCATCGGCTGGCCTGGCCAGATGCCCACGAGCGACGGGGTACTGATCAATCTGAGTCACGAGTTGCCCGATTTTGCCGGCGGATTCCGGCGCGTGATCGAGCCCGTGGCGGCATCACCGGAGGCACGGGCGGAATCCCGCGAACGCTACCGGCAATATCGGGAACTGGGCTGGGAACTTTCCAGCCAGCAGCAGGATCAGGATCAAGGCCATGCCAACCTCTGACAAACCGGGTACTCCGCCCACGCTGGACCTGCCCATTGATGAACTGGAGTCCCTGCTCGCGGACGCGAAAGGTATACAGGTGTCCGAGGCCGAGATACCGATCCTGGATGATGAGGTGACCGCCGCTGCAGTGCCCGGGGCGCCGGCGCCCGCGGGGACCACCGAAGACAAGCTGACCCCCCGGCAACTGGTGGAACTGGGACAAAGGCTGCAACAACGGGTGGATACGGAACTGGAGGGCCTGGCCGACGTCATCCGCGGCGTGGTCAAACGCTGCATCCTGGAGGAATTGCGCCGGGAATTGCCGCCGGTGGCAGGCCGATCCGACGGTCCCGCCGCCGCACCGGCGCCCAGGAAGCCGGACACGCCCTGACATGGACAAGGCCTACGACCCCGCCGGCATTGAGCCACGGTGGTACGACACCTGGGAAAAACAGGGATATTTCACCCCCGCCGGCGGCAAGGAATCCTATTGCATCGTGCTGCCACCGCCGAACGTCACCGGCAGCCTGCACATGGGGCATGCATTCCAGCAGACATTGATGGATGTGTTGATCCGGTATCACCGCATGCGCGGCGACAACACGCTCTGGCAGTGCGGCACGGACCACGCAGGCATCGCCACGCAGATGGTGGTGGAACGGCATCTGGAACAGCAGGGGAAAACCCGCATCCAGTTGGGGCGTGCCGAATTCGAGAACGAAGTGTGGCGCTGGAAAGAGACTTCCGGCAGTACCATCACGCGCCAGTCGCGCCGCCTGGGCACGTCCATGGACTGGACCCGGGAACGCTTCACCATGGACGCGGGACTGTCCGATGCAGTGCAGGAAGTATTTATCCGCCTGCATGAAGAAGGACTCATTTATCGGGGCACCCGGCTGGTGAACTGGGACCCCGTGCTGCACACGGCGGTCTCCGATCTGGAAGTGGTGTCCGAGGAAGAAGCCGGCCACTTGTGGCACCTGCGTTATCCTGTCGCCGGGCTGGATCAACAGGTGATCGTGGCGACCACGCGGCCGGAGACCATGCTCGGCGACACCGCGGTGGCGGTGCATCCGGAAGATGAGCGGTACAAACACCTGGTTGGGCGCGAGATCCAGCACCCACTGACCGGAAGGCGTATTCCCATCATTGCCGATGACTATGTCGATCCGGAATTTGGCAGTGGCTGCGTCAAGATCACGCCGGCCCACGATTTCAACGACTACGCCATCGGCCAACGGCACAAGTTGCCGCTGCTGAACGTCCTCACGCCCGATGCCGCGCTGAATGACAATGTGCCCGCAGCTTACCGCGGCCTGGACCGTTTTAAGGCGCGGACCCGAATCGTTGCCGATCTGGAAGCAGCGGGGCTGCTGGAGAAGACGCAGGAACACAAGCTCATGGTGCCGCGTGGTGATCGCTCGGGCGCAATCATCGAGCCCTACCTCACCGACCAGTGGTACGTGCGCATCGCGCCGCTGGCGGCGCCGGCCATCGCGGCGGTGGAGGACGGGCGCATCCGCTTCGTGCCGGAGAACTGGTCCAAGACCTATT
>CAYMXG010000260.1:0-3909 GCA_964394115.1 uncultured Enterobacteriaceae bacterium
ATGTCCGCATCCGTCAGGGCTTTGGCCATCGGCGACATCATGGGGTCGGTGCGCGCGCCATCCCGGAATGCCTTCATCTGCTTGACCAGGTAGCCTGGTTTCTGGCCGGCCAGGTTCGGCCACAGGTCATTGGGGCTCTGCCCGTTGGCGCCGTGACATGCGATGCAGGTGCCGGACTTGGCCTGTCCTGCGGCGGCATCACCGGCGGCCAGCGTTGTGGCGCTGAAGGTGCCGAGGGCCAGTGCCATTGCGACGACAGCGTGCTTCTTCATACTAGTGCTCCTTGGTTGTTGTTGACATGATGATAACGGGGAATCAGGCCGATGTGCATCAATTGGTTGGCCGTCCCGACTGGTTTTCCAGGTCGTGCAGGCGCGCATCGTGGGTGCGGAAATGGACCGAGAACCAGTCATCCAGTGCCGCTACCAATTGTGCCGGGTTTATCTGCCTGTGCACTTCGTATTCGTCCATGATATCGCGCAACTGGTCCAGCAGGCGGTCATGGTCGGACTTGTGGTGAAAGTACTGGTCATAGTGATGGTCGCGCATGATCTTCTCTTCCAGTGCGAAGTGCGCGCTGATGGCCGACAGGATATCGCCCAGTGAATCGCTGACAAACTTCACGTCGGTCCCCGCCAGTATCCGCAGCACCAGGTCATTTATCATCCGGATGAGTTCCTGGTGTTCGTGATCCACTGCCGGAATCCCGATCGCGTAGCGTTCCTGCCATTGCAACTGTACTTGGCTCATGGCGCCCTCGTTTCAGCGTCGCCGTTCACGAACAGGAAGCCGCCGGCGTCCGGCTGAAAATCGATGGCCAGGTTTTGTTGCGGGGCAAGCTTGACCACTGCACTGCGTTCATAATCAAAGCCCTCACTGCGGCGCGAATCGCGCAACCTGGCGACAAATTCATGCCGGCCGGGAACGACCGGGAAACGGTGATACACCGTTCCAACGCCATCGCTGGCCAGGCCGGACGGCGACAAATCCGCGCGCAACAGCGTATTGCCGTCCATGTCGAGTTCCACCCGCAGCGGCACCCGTTCGCGGCCACAGGATTCCGGGCGGCGCATATTCGGGGGCAGCGCGGCAATCTCCGCCGGCGTGAGTTTCCGGCAGTCTTCCTTGCGCTGGCCGGCATGGCTGAAGCTGAGTTTCACCAGTGCCAGGCCGGGGTCCATGTGCGTGTAGGCAGGCCCGGCGGAGAACGAGATCAGTCCCGCTGCCACCAGAGCATAAAGCATCCCTTGCAGGATCAGCCGGCCGTACATGGTTGTTTCTCCGCGGTCGCCGCTGGATTGAGCAACCGCATGCGGATGGCGGCCATGGCCGCAGTAAAACTTCCGGTATTTATGCCTGCCCAGCAGGCAATGACACGATCAGCGCGCACGCGTTCGCGCAATTTCGGGTCACGTGTCCGGCCCAATCGCTGTTGTGTCCATTGCTGTCCCAGACGCTCGTAACATGCATTCTGCGCACAGCCCGCCAGTATCACGCCGTCCGCGTGCCCCCGGCTCAGCGTGTAGTCAATGAACGGTGGCGGCAATTGGCCGATGCACGGCAAGGTTATTGAAGCGACTTCGGCATCCTGATCATTGACCTCCGGCCCGTGGGCGCAACGGAAGACGAGGATCCGCGCGCCGGGAATCTGCGCCGCAAAGGCCTTGTCCACGGCCTCTCGCAATTGGACCAGCGGGAAATCCGGCAGTTCGATTCCGGCGGTCAGGCTGCTGTGACGCCGAAACGGCGTGGCGGTCGGGCACGAACCCACGCAGATGCCGCATCCCACGCACAAGTCGGGATCGACCACCGCCTGATCGGCGTAGGGCAGTGCGTCGGTTCGCGGCCCGAGAGTCAGTGCGCTGAACGGGCAGTCCTGCACGCAACGGCCGCAGCCATTGCAGTTCGGCAGGTCCACATGGGCCGCGGCCGGTTGGACCCGGAGGCGCGGAGCCAGCCATGGCAGGGCGACCAGCAGCAACGCGCCGGCAGCTAGCAGGCCCCACGCGGTCGACCCGGGTACGCGATCCAGTAATGGATAAAACAACAGGTAAAACCAGTCCAGATTGATGATCGCGGGCACGGTCGACAAGTCAGCCGGCGCCTGGCTCGTTGCCGGACTCAACCACGCCGCGCCCAGCAACATGGCCATGCTTCCCAGCGTCAACTCCCGTGGCGGATTTACGCGCGGCTGCGCCAGCCTCTGGATGTGGATCCACATGAAGAACAGCATGAACAACGGCAGCGCAATATGAATGAAGCAGAACAGTGTGAAAAAGCGGCCGCTCAACGAGGCGGAGTGGAGGAAATTGCGCGCAATCGGTTCGGCAAAGAACGGCAACGTGTCCAGCCACTCGGTGCTGGCGATGGCCACATACTGGGCCAGCCGATCCCAGACGATCCAGTAACCGGTGATGCCGCTGGCATAAAGAAAGCCGATCAGCAGCACGCCGGTGATCCAGGTGAAGATGCGCGCGCCATGCAGGCGGTCGTGCACCAGTTCCCGGGCCATATGCAACACGACAATCACCACCAGCGCATCCGACGCATAGCGGTGCAGACTGCGCATGATGCCGCCGGCGAACCATTGATCCTCGGTCAACCGGGCAACAGATGCGTAGGCCTGCTCGATCCCGGTGTCAAAGAAAATATACAGGTAGATCCCCGAGCCCAGCACCAGCCAGTAACACAGCCAGCCCAGTGCCCCCAGTTGCCGGAGCGGATTCGCATCCGGAGAAAAGCCGCGATCCAGCGCCTGTTCCAGCCATCGCCAGCCTGACCGCAGGATGGTGCGCATGCAGCGGAACTACACAGGCCCCGGGCGCGCCCGATTCCTGCGCCACAGATGCACAATGAAGACCGCCACCAGGCCGAGACTGGCGAGTCCAGCCAGTAACGATGCCAGGATGGAATAATCAAACAGGTAACGGCCGCTGCGCGGGTCATAGACCGTGCAGAACAATTTGAGGTTGTTGATCCAGTCCGAGACCTTCAGCGGCATGCGATCGCCGCCACCGTAGATGAGCGCTTTCAGGGGTTCCACCAGTTGTGGTGACCGGAATGTATCGCCGTAGATCTGCTGGACGATACGCCCGTCGGCGCCCACCAGCGTGAGTTGGGCCAGGTGATCAAAACCCTTGGGGGAGGGGAAAAAGATAAAGCCGAGGTTTTCAGTCAGGGTCTGGATCTGCGCGGCATTCCCGGCGAGGAAATCCCAATGCGGCAGCGTGATCCGCTGTTTTACGGCGTAGTCCGCCATGCGTTCCGGCGTGTCCACCGGTGCATCGAATCCCACCGTGATGACTGCAAAACTGTCTGCGCCCAGCGCCTCGCGCGCCACCTTCGTTACCTGTGCCAGGCTTTGCGTCAGGGCCGGGCAGGTGTGATAGCAACTGGTGTAGATCAGGCTGATGACCAGCGGCTTGCCGAGGTAGCGCGACAGGGATACCGGATTGCCGGCCGTATCCTGAAGTTGCAGGTCAGCCAGCGGCCGGTTCAGCGCGGCCTGACTGTATGCCAGTGCCTGCTCGGAATTGAATCCGACGAAGTCATCATGCTGGCGGACGGCAAGCCCGACAGACGGCGCCAGCAATCCCGCGCAAAGACAAAGGTAACGCCACACCTGCTTCAGTCCCGCCTTTCAGTGCTGAGGTTAAAATTTCCATTCAGCGCAGTGGCCATATCTCGGCCAGGTACTTCCAGTTGACGAAATAATAGAGCACGAACGCGGTGAAGAACACGCCCACCAGCGCCGCAGTGCCCGGGATCGCCAGGGTGTCGGCGCTGCCATATTCGCCCACCGCGGACCCGCTCGGTTGTGGCCGGGCCGCCGGCGCAGTCTCTCCGATCTTTTTTCCGAACAGGATCGAGCCCACGACCACGGCAATAAATGCCAGGCCGCCCACCGCC
>CAYMXG010000261.1:0-3892 GCA_964394115.1 uncultured Enterobacteriaceae bacterium
GGATGGCGCCGGATTGCGCGGACGCGAGGATCGCATTTTGGCGGACCGTGTGGCGCCAGGACGGCGCCACCCGAGCCTCCATGGATGGATTCACGGCGTGTCCGACAAAATGCGATCGGAGCGGCCGCAAGCAAGCCGGCGTGGAGTGGGTGAGCATGGTCTTGGAAAGAACCAGCGACAGGACGCGCCCGCCTGGAACGGCGATGCCGAAACGGCCAGCTACCAGTCGACTCGAAGGATGTGTGCTATTCGTCGACGCACCGCGGCGTTCAGTTTTTGGACTTGTCCACCAGCTTGTTCTGGGTAATCCACGGCATCATGCCGCGCAGCTGGGCGCCCACCTTTTCGATGGGATGCTCGGCGCAGGTGCGCCGCAGGGCCTTCATGACCGGCGCGCCGGCCTGGTTCTCGAGGATGAATTCCTTCGCGAACTGGCCGCTTTGCACCTCCGCCAGGATTTCCTTCATGGCCTTGCGCGACTCTGCGCCAATGACGCGCGGACCGCGGGTGAAGTCGCCATACTCGGCGGTGTTGGAGATGGAGTAGCGCATGTTGGCGATGCCGCCCTCGTAGATCAGGTCCACGATCAACTTCACTTCATGCAGGCACTCGAAATACGCCATCTCCGGGGAATAGCCGGCCTCCACCAGGGTATCAAAGCCGGCCTGGATCAGCGCCGTCAGTCCACCGCACAGTACCGCCTGTTCGCCGAACAGATCGGTCTCCGTTTCCTCGCGGAAGTTGGTCTCGATGACGCCGGCGCGGCCGCCACCGTTGGCGGAGGCGTAGGCCAGCGCGATCTCGCGTGCCTGGCCGGAGGCATTCTGGTGCACGGCAATCAGCGACGGCACGCCGCCGCCCTGCTTGTAGGTTGAACGCACCAGGTGGCCCGGGCCCTTGGGGGCAATCATGATCACGTCCAGGTCGGCGCGCGGTTCGATCTGGCGGAAATGGATGTTGAAGCCATGGGCGAAGGCCAGTGCCGCGCCTTTTTTGATGTTCGGCTCAATGTCTTCGCGATACAGGCGTGACTGGTGCTCGTCCGGCGCCAGCACCATCACCACATCGGCCCAGGCCACTGCCTCGGCAATGGGCTTGACCTTGATCCCGGCGCCTTCGGCCTTGGCCACGGAGGCGGAACCCTTGCGCAGGCCAACGCAGACATCGACGCCGGAGTCCTTCAGGTTGTTGGCATGGGCGTGACCCTGGGAACCGTAACCCAGGATGGCGACCTTGCGCCCCTTGATGAGTGAAAGGTCGGCGTCTTTGTCGTAGTAAATCTTCATGGTCACTCTCGGATTAATGGTCAATTCAACATTGGTACAAATGTAGTCTGCATTTGGCAGTTGGTATATGGGGAAACGATGGAATGTTTACCCCCATCTACCACCTGCCATCTACAGATCTTTAAAGTCTTATCGCCTTCTCCCCGCGCGCAATGCCGGACGTGCCGGTGCGCACCACTTCCAGGATCTGGCGCGGATCCAGGCCCTGCAGGAAGGCGCCCAGTTTCGGGCCATCGCCGGTGATCTCGATGGTGTAGGTATTGTCACTGACGTCCACGATGCGGCCACGGAAGATGTCCGTCATGCGCTTGATCTCCTCGCGCGCCTCCCCCCTGGCCTGCACCTTGACCAGCATCAGCTCGCGCTCGATGTGCGGGCTCTCGCTCAAATCCACGACCTTGATCACATCCAGGAGCTTGTTCAACTGTTTGTGGATCTGCTCGATGATCTGGTCGGACCCGCTGGTCACTATGGTCATGCGTGACACCGAGGCATCCTCCGTGGGCGCCACGGACAAGGACTCGATATTGAAGGCGCGCGCGGAAAAGAGCCCGGCGATCCGCGACAGCGCCCCGGCCTCGTTTTCCACCAGCAGGGAAAGAATATGGCGCATGGGGTTAACTATGCCAGTTCCCGATCCGGCGAAAGGTGCATCTCGTGCTGGCCCTTGCCCGAGGCCATCATCGGGTACACGTTCTCAGTCTGGTCGGTGATGAAGTCCATCAGCACCAGCCGGTCCTTCTGTTTCAGCGCCTCGCGCAGCGCGCCTTCCACGTCGGCGGTCTTTTCCACGCGCACGCCCACGTGGCCGAAGCTCTGCGCCAGCATGACGAAGTCCGGCAACGCATCCATGTAGGAATGGGAGTAGCGCTTGTCGTAGAAGAATTCCTGCCACTGACGCACCATGCCCATGTAACGGTTGTTCAGGTTGATGACCTTCACCGGCAGCCGGTATTGCAGGCAGGTGGACAACTCCTGGATGCACATCACCAGGCTGGCCTCGCCGGTGATGCAGGCCACGGTGGCTTCCGGGAATGCCATCTGCACGCCCATGGCGGCCGGCAGGCCGAAGCCCATGGTCCCGAGTCCGCCGGAATTGATCCAGCGCCGCGGCTGGTCGAACTTGTAGAACTGCGCCGCCCACATCTGGTGCTGGCCCACGTCGGAAGTCACATAGGCGTCGCCGCCGGTGAGTTCCCACAGTTTCTCGATCACATATTGCGGCTTGATGACCTCGGTATTGCGGTTGAAGCGCAGGCAATCCACGGACTGCCATTCGCCGATCTGCTTCCACCACTCCGCCAGCGGCTTTGGCTCCGCGCGCTCCGGGTTCTCCCGCAGCAGGCCGTTCAAATCAGTGAGTACGCTCTTCACGTCGCCGACGATGGGGACATCCACGGGCACGTTTTTGGCGATGGACGCCGGGTCCACGTCGATGTGCACGATCTTGGCGAAGGGGCAGAACTGGGCCAGATCGCCGGTGACCCGATCATCAAAGCGCGCGCCGATGGCGATCAACACGTCGCAGTGATGCATGGCCATGTTGGCCTCGTAGGTGCCGTGCATGCCGAGCATGCCGATGAATTGCCTGTCGGAGGCCGGATAGGCGCCGAGACCCATCAGCGTATTGGTGATGGGATAGCCGAGCGTGCGCGTGAATTCGCGCAGCTCTTCACTGGCGTTGCCCAGCACCACGCCGCCGCCGGTGTAGATCATGGGCTGCTTCGCGCCCAGGATCAGTTTCAGCGCCTTCTTGATCTGGCCCGGATGCCCGCGCACCACGGGACGATAGGAGCGAATCTCCACGCTCTTCGGATATTCGTATTCACAGGAGTTGGCCGTTACGTCCTTCGGGATGTCCACCAGCACCGGGCCGGGCCGGCCGCTGGTCGCCACGTAGAACGCCTTCTTGATGGTCGCGGCCAGGTCACGGACGTCCTTCACCAGGAAGTTGTGTTTGACACAGGGCCGGGTGATGCCGATGGCATCCACCTCCTGGAACGCGTCGTTGCCGATGAGGTGCTTCGGCACCTGGCCGCTGAAGACCACCAACGGGATCGAATCCATGTGGGCAGTGGCGATGGGCGTGATCGCGTTGGTGACGCCGGGGCCGGAGGTAACCAGCAACACGCCGGGCTTGCCGGTGGCGCGGGCATAACCGTCCGCCGCATGTCCCGCCCCCTGCTCATGGCGGGCGAGGATGTGCTTCACCTGCTCCTGCTTGAACAATTCATCATAAATGTGCAGCACGGCGCCGCCGGGATAGCCGAATACATACTCCACGCCCTCGTCTTTCAACGCACGGACGAAAATCTCGGCACCACGCAACACAGGTTTTTGAGCAGCCACGGGGATATTCCTGAAAGAAAAAAACCGGAACTCTACGGCAAGTTACTGATATTTCTACAAACGGTCAAGTTGTGCCCCGCACCATTTCCATCCCGGCCAGGAGCGGCGATTCTTTGGGATGCGTTACCATACGCGCCCTTTATTCCAAACCCGGCAGCCTGTTTCCCATGCGCACCTCCAACCTGCTCCTCGCCACGCTGCGCGACGCCCCCGCTGATGCAGAGATTGTCAGCCATCGCCTGATGTTGCGCGCCGGA
>CAYMXG010000262.1:0-3892 GCA_964394115.1 uncultured Enterobacteriaceae bacterium
CAGATTGGGGTCCAGATCGATCCCGACTACGGGATACTCTGGGTGTACCAGAAACCCACTCCGCGCCCATGTTTTAATCCAGCGCTGATCACCGAAGTACGCAGCATCCAGAAACTGCTGGAGACCTATAACGGGCATATTCCGTACCGTGGGCAGATGGTGCCCATCCATTACCACGTGCTGGATTCCCACTCGCCGGGGATCTTCAGCCTGGGCGGCGACCTGCATCTGTTTCGCGATCATGTGATGCGTAAGGACAAGGAGGGTCTGCTGCGTTACGCGAAGGCCTGCATAGACACCATCCATGCCTTCGTGGTGGGATTTCGCCTGCCGATTACGACTATTTCATTGGTGCGAGGTGACGCCCTTGGGGGTGGCTTTGAGGTGGCCATGGCCAACCAGGTGGTAATCGCGGAACGCCAGGTGGAAATGGGTTTTCCCGAGATCCTGTTCAACATCTTCCCGGGCATGGGCGGTTATCACCTGCTGTGCCAGCGCCTGCCGGCCGCCCAGACTGAACGCCTGATGCTGTCCGGCCGCAAGTACGGGGTGCCGGAACTCGCGAACATGGGCGTGGTGGATATTGTTGCCGATCCAGGTCAGGGCAACAGCGCCTTGTATGCATTCATTGAGGCAAACCGGCGCCACCGGAATGGCTACCTGGCGCTGCAACACATCAAGCGCAAGGTGAATCCGGTTTCCTATGATGACCTGATGGACGTGTGCAGCTACTGGGTGGATACCACCATGCGCATCTCGGAGCGGGATTTGCGGCTGATGGAGCGCCTGGTGCGTGCACAGGACAGACGTGTCAGCGCTGCGCCCCGTGATGGCGCGTCAGAAAGCAGCGCCTGAAGGAGTGGCGTCGCGGTTTCACCCCGTGGCGGACTCTATCCGCTGCAGGTAGGCGTGCAATTGCGTGCCGGTTTCCAATAGGCATGCTTCGATCCGATCCACCTGCCGCGGCAGTGCCTTCCACTCTATCGGCTTGGAATGGGCGTCAATGAAGGCAGCCTGGTCGGCCAGAGCCTCTGCGCCGATACTGCGGGCGCTGCCCTTGAGTGCGTGGGTCAAATCGTGCAGATCGTCGAAGCGCCGTTCCGCAATTACGGCGCGGATGTCGCCAATCAGGGCCGCGGAATCTGCCTCGAAACCTTCTATCAAATCGCGCATGAAGGCGGCGTCCTTGCTCATGGCGGATAAATTGTCCAGCACCGACAGGTCCACAAGCGCGCCGCGCGCGCTTGTCGCGGCCCTGTGCCCCGGCGCTGAATGCGTTCCCTCCGACACGTCACGCACCGACCTGATCACGTTGCGGATCGCCTCCAGCAGCCGGGTCGACTCGACCGGCTTGGTAAGAAATTGAGTCACGCCGGCAGCACGGCAGGCCTGCGCGGATTCAGCCGTTGCATCGGCCGTCAACATGATAACCGGGATCTCGTTTTCGGCGGCACGGGTGAATTTCATGCTGCGCACCACATCCAGCCCGGTCATGCCGGGCATGTGAACGTCCATGATCATCAGGTCGTAATGGTCCTGGTCCAGGGCATCCAGCACCTGCTCGCCGTCGCCAATGACCCGGACGCGGTGTCCGACAAACTCCAGGATCTTGCGAATAACCTTCTGGTTGGTGGCGTTGTCCTCGCCGACCAGGATGTTCAGTTTGCGCTCGTTGCTGGCGTCGGTCCTGAGGTCCACCAGCCGCGTTACATTGGATTGCGCCGTGACATCCAGGGTCGTGGCATGCAACAGGTTGAACAGCAGATCCTTGCGCAACGGGGTCGAAAGGATGCAGAACCACCCGGCGCTCATCAGCTGGGAGTGGTTCAGCGGTTCACCGGTCTGCAGCAGCGCAAGATTTGTGGCCCGCGACTCCGGTAGCGCGGAGATCTCGCGGGCGAAAAGCAGGGGATCCATGGCCAGTCCTTCCTGGTCGGCAAGCAGCATCGCATGGGGTTGCCCCGATTGGGAGGCATCGATCAGCAGCCTGCGCGCATCCGCCGCGCCCGCCGCGTGTACCCATTCCACCTGCCATTCGGTCAGGCAGCGCGCCAGCACATCATGCAGTTGTCCGTGGGAGGCCACGAGCAGGGTCCGGGCGGGGTGACCCATTGTCGACGGGGGCGGTGCGCCCATTTCCGCGCCTGCCAGTGGAAATTGCAGCTCGAACCAGAACTTGCTGCCCTTGCCGGGTTCGCTCTCCAGGCCGATGCGTCCCCCCATCAGTTCCACCAGGTTGCGCGCAATTGCCGCGCCGAGTCCGGTACCGGTGAACTCGGTGCGGGCGCCGGGATTGACCTGCACAAACTTTTCAAAGACATGACCTTGCAGTTCCGGGGCGATGCCGATTCCGGAATCGATGACCTCGAAACGAACCAGCACGGCATTCTGCATGTGCCCGGCCACTGCCACCTGTACATGCACAAATCCCGCGGCGGTGAACTTGATCGCATTGCTGATCAGGTTGATCAGCACCTGGCGCAGGTGCTGTTCATCGCCCAGCAGGCGGTACGGCGTCTCCGGGGTGATGTGCAAGGTGCAGCGCAGTCCTTTTTTCTCGGCCAGTGGCGCCAGCATGCGCACGGTGGTTTTCAGGGTTGCGTACAGGTCGAAGGGCTGTCTGGCGACGATGAGTTTGCCGGCCTCAATGCGCGAGATGTCCAGGATGTCCTCGATCAGCGAGAGCAGGTTGCGGGCCGAGGCCTGGATGGTGGCGACAAAATCCCGCTGCTCCGTGTCCAGACCCGTGGTGCCAAGCAACTCGCTCATGCCGATGACACCGTTCAGGGGCGTGCGAATCTCATGGCTCATGTTGGCAAGGAATTGTGATTTGGCCAGGTTGGCCTGTTCCGCAGCGACCACGGCGCCCTGCAACCGTCGCAGCAGTACCCCCACATAACCGGGCAGGATCACCATCCCCACCAGGATGCCGATGCCAAGCGCCGGGTGTGCAGACCAATACGTGCTGGCCAGCATCACCGCGGTGAACGCCAGAAAACACAGCGCCGAAGTGACGACCAGGTAGCGGCTGCCAAAACGCAGCCCGTGCCCGAGGATCAGCCAGTAATAAACAATTATGAACGGCGCCAGCGCGTCTCCCCCGGCCACCAGTGCATAGCTGGTGGTGCCGACGTCCGCAAAGATGGAAAGGATTCGCCGCTCGGGATTGGGTCCGGGATCGAGCCAGCTCCAGGCGATGATAATCAGGCAGATCGGCACAGCAGCCAGATACATCCACGCAATAATCGCGTCGGCCATTCCCATGCGCACCGCAACCAGGGAGTACATGCCAAGCAGGATGCAGGCGACGGTGCGGATTACCGATTGCTCCAGGTCGGTATCGGCGTGCACAGCCGAGAGGATGCGCCGGCCTGTTGCTGTGATGTTGCCTGCCACGCTACGGCCTGTTTGTCGCCAAACCCTGTTCGGCGGCCACCAGATCGCCGGGGCATGCCTGCAGTGCGTCCACGCAGTCCGGGTCGAGTTGCCTGGCGCGGATTTGCGCTAACTCCACCAGCGGATCCGATAGCGGCCGCGGCGGATTGCCGGATCGCGTCCCATTCAGGGTGACGAAGGCATTCGCGGCAGTCACGATGCGGGCCTCGACGGGGATTGCGGCGCCGGACAGGCCGGCAGGATATCCGCTGCCGTCGAATGCCTCATGGTGATGCAGTGCAACGGTGGCACCCATTTGCAGGATTGGTGATGGGCTGTCCTTGAGTAATTCGTAGCCGATGCGCGTGTGCTTTTGCATGCTGCGTATTCCCTCCGCGGTTGGCGTGCCGGCCTGCAGCAGGACGGCATCCGGCACACCAATCATACCGATGTTTTGCAGCGTGGCGGCCAGCTCAATGGTTTCGCAAAAAAGACCGGGAAACCCGAGCCGCCGGGC
>CAYMXG010000263.1:0-3880 GCA_964394115.1 uncultured Enterobacteriaceae bacterium
GCCGGCCAAAGTTGACATTCAATGCATCGGTGAGTGCCGCCGTGCCGGGGAACAGCGACGCCGCGTGTCCATCGGTCCCCATGCCCAACATGCACAACGAATTGCGCCATGGCATCGCGGTCAATCTTTCATGACAGTGGCTCTCGGCCGCCTCCGGCGATGCGTGATCCGAGTAAATGGGTATGAATGTGGCCCGCGCCGCCGGACCGCGCAGCAGTTTGTCACGCACCATGCGCTCGTTGCTGGCCTCGTGCTGTGCATTCACCCAGCGCTCATCCGAGACCGTCACCCGGACCCGCGACCAGTCAAGTTCCATGGCGGCCAATCGTTCCAGCACCGGCGGCGCGGTGGTGCCGCCGGCCGCTACCAGGCCGGCGGCCGGCGCCTGGGCCAGCGCCTGGGCGAGTCCGGCGCCCATGGTTGCGGCAAGCCCGGAGCACAAGGACTGCCGGTCAGAAAATTCCTGCCATTGATGCGGCATCAATTTGTTCCGGTCATCTCATGCCTCGTGCCACGTATGCCCGTGGCGTTCGGTCAGCGCGAAAGAAGCGGACGGCCCCCACGTACCTGCTCCATAGGACTGCGGCGTCATCCCGACTTCCTTCCAGCCGGCGATAATGCCGTCCACCCAGGTCCACGCCGCTTCCACCTCATCCCGACGCACGAACAAGGTCCGGTTGCCGTGCATGGCGTCCAGGATGAGCCGCTCGTAAGCGATTCCGCGCCGGTAATTTTCGAACGCGGTGGTCCGGCTCAGGTTGAGCGGCAGCGATTGCAATCGCGTGCCCTCCGACGTCAACCCGGGAACCTTGTTCATTATCCAGAGCGTGACTTCCTCCTCCGGCTGCAACCGGATCATCAACTTGTTCGCAGTGAGTTCCGACCCCGGAGGCATGGGAAAGATCGAATGCGGAATGGCCTTGAACTGAATGAAGATCTCCGTGTACCGCTTGGGCATGCGCTTGCCGGTGCGCAGGTAGAACGGCACGCCCGCCCAGCGCCAGTTGTCGATCTCGGCGCGCAGCGCCACAAAGGTTTCACAACTGCTTGCGCGGCCGCCTTCTTCTTCCGTGTACCCGGGTACCGACTTGCCGCCGACCGCACCGGCACTGTACTGGCCGCGAACGGTATTGTGCCGGACCTGAATCGCGTCTATGGGCCGGAGTGAACGCAGGACCTTGACCTTTTCGTCCCGCACCGCATGTGACTCGAGTTCGATGGGGGGTTCCATGGCGACAAGGCAGAGCAACTGCAACATGTGATTCTGCACCATATCCCTGAGCGCGCCGCTCTCGTTGTAGTAGGCCCAGCGCCCTTCCGCACCAACCGTCTCGGCTATGGTGATCTGAATATTGTCGATGCCCCTGTGATTCCAGAGCGGCTCCAGCAGCGAGTTGGCGAAGCGCAGGCACAACAGGTTCTGGACGGTTTCCTTGCCGAGGTAGTGGTCGACCCGGAAGATGGAATCCTCTTCCAGCGCTTCCGCGATCGAACCGTTGATCTGTTTTGACGTCTGCAGGTCGTAACCGAGGGGTTTCTCCAGGATGACCCGGCTCAGCGGGCCGAGCAGTCCTGCGGACTTCAGGTTGCGGCAAATCGTGCCGTAGAGTTTTGGCGTCACGGCCAGGTAAAACATCGTTGAATCGATGCCGTCGGCCGCCAGATTCTGCGCCAGCCGGGCGTAATGGTCGGGTTGCTCCGCATCCAGTTGCATCGCGGTCACGCGGGCTGCGAAGCGTTGCCAGACCTGCGCGTCGAGGTTCTGCACCTGGGGACTCGAGGCGATGATCTTCTGCAGGCCCTCGCGCAGGGGTTCCGTTTCAGGAATGGCGCGGTCGACCGCGACGATCGAGAACCCCGCGGGCAGCAACCCGTCCCGATCCAGCAGGTACAGGGACGGAAACAACATGCGCCGCGACAGATCCCCGTTACCGCCGAACAGCACGATGCGGGACGAAAGCTGGCCGTCGTTCTCCACTGGAGCGATTTCCCTAAATTGATCTGCGGCAGGGCGTCAATCGACCCGACCGGCGGTTGCCGGCAATCAATCGACCGGAAAGCCCGCCCGTCTCAATGGGCAATTGTGGGCGCGTACCGGCGGATTTTCAAATGCTGTTTGAGCAACATGCTGGCTATATACTCCGCCTGTTCCATTCCGCCAATCGCACTGGCCGGAGGTCAGCATCATGTCCAGAGTATTCAATTTCTGCGCCGGTCCCGCGGCCATGCCCGAACCGGTACTGCTCCGCGCCCAGGAGGAATTCCTCAGCTGGGGCAAACGCGGCTCATCCGTGCTGGAAATGAGTCACCGCAGCGACGAATTCGTGCAGATTGCCCGGCACGCCGAACAGGGCCTGCGGGATCTGCTGCATATCCCTGAAAACTACAAAATCCTGCTGCTGCAGGGCGGCGCCAGCGCCCAATTTGCCTTCATACCGATGAACATCCTGGGTGGCAAGCGCACGGCCGATTACATCAGCACCGGTATCTGGTCCGAAAAGGCGATCGAGGAGGCCAGAAACTATTGTGACGTGAATATTGCAGCGACCGGCGCCGCGGATGGTTTCACCCGCATTCCGGATCAGGCGCAGTGGAAACTGAATCCAAATGCCGCTTACGTGCATTACACGCCGAATGAAACCGTCAATGGCGTGGAATTTCACTGGATACCGGATACCGGGGACGTGCCGCTGGTGGCGGACATGTCCTCCACCATCCTGTCCCGGCCCATCGACGTTTCAAAGTTTGGGCTGATTTACGCCGGCGCGCAGAAAAATATCGGGCCGTCCGGGATTGCGGTGGTCATTGTGCGCGAGGACCTGATCGGGCGCCCGTTGCCGCAGACGCCGCGGCCATTTGACTACGCAGTCCAGGTCAAGGATGCGTCCCTGTACAACACGCCACCGACCTTCGGCTGGTATCTGATCGACCTGGTCTTTGACTGGCTCCGGCAGCAGGGCGGGCCGGAGGCCATGGGGCCCATCAACGCCAGAAAGGCGGCAAAACTCTATCAAGTCATCGACGCCAGCGACTTCTACAGCAACGCGGTGGCGGCGGAATGCCGATCCTGGATGAACATTCCATTCCGGCTCGCCGACGCACGGCTTGATCCGGTCTTCCTGAAACAGGCGGCGGAAAACCGGATGGTGAATCTCAATGGCTTCCGCAGCGTCGGCGGCATGCGCGCCAGCATATACAACGCGGTGCCGGAGGCGGCAGTGGATGCCTTGTGTGCGTTCATGCGCGACTTCGAAAAGCGGAACGGCTGAACCGGGCGGGAACAGTCGTGCTCCTGAAAAACTCTCCTGGCCGTTATGGCCTGCTGAGCAAGTCATTGCACTGGCTCAATGCGCTGCTGATCATCAGTCTCATCGGGCTGGGTATCTACATGGTGGAACTGACCTACTATGACCGCTGGTACAACGCCGCGCTGACGTGGCATAAATCCCTGGGCCTGATCGCACTTGGGCTGGCCCTGGTGATGGCCAGTTGGCAGTGGTACAGCCCGCCGCCTGCCCCGCTTCCGGGATTGCAACGCTGGGAACGACTGGGGGCCCGGGTCATGCACACGGTGCTGCTGGGGATGATGCTGGTTATCCCGTTCAGTGGATACTTGATCTCCACGTCCGCCGGACAGGGCGTGGAAATCTTCGGCCTGCTGCACATACCCGCGCTGTTGCATGGTGGCACCACGCTGCGGGACGTCGCCATTGCCGTGCATTTCTATGCTGCGTACGGCGCCGCCCTGCTGGTCATCGGCCATGCTGGCGCCGCCCTGAAACACCACTTCGTCAACCGGGACGAAACCCTGCGCCGCATGCTGTAACTATTGAGCCTTGCACAATGGGTGAACTGTTTAGCCGTCATCCCGGAAACGCCG
>CAYMXG010000264.1:0-3878 GCA_964394115.1 uncultured Enterobacteriaceae bacterium
CCGCCTCAAGCACGTCGGGTATGCCGACGTTCTGCAGGTTCAGGGTGATATTCCCCTGCACCTCAGGATGGATCACGATATTGTAAGGCGTGCCATCCACCAGGCTCAGGAAGAACTGGTCCGCCGGCACGTCATTGACGGAAATATCAAAGCGATCCAGTCCCTTCACTTCGGGCAGTTTCGAGGAGGATAAGTCAATGGATGGCATCAGCGCGTTCGCCACCTCCTCGGGCACGGCGCCAGCGGCGGGCGTGACCGCCATGGCCTCCTCGATCTCCCGGCTCGCGTTCCCGGCAACGTCTTGTTTTTCGGGTATGGCATCGCAGCCACCGAGCATGATGGCCAGCGCTACCAAGCAGAAAACTCCCCTTTCACTCAATATTGATCTCATTTTTGCACCGGTATTGCTGGTTTCTGAGTAGTTTGAGTCTTGACGTCCACGCCATGCAGGCGCAGCTCGAGACGTTTGCGATCAATGTCCACGACCACGATGCCGGGGCCAATCTCCACGATGCGGGCCCGGTCCATGACATCCCCGGCGCGCACGATTTTTCCGTTCAGCACGGCGGACTTGCCGTCCTTGCCGATGCGAACCGCGGTCACGCGCCAGTCCATCAGGTCGACCGGCAGTTGCTGCGTCAGCGCGGAGGGCGGCAGGTAATCCACCGGCCGGGTTGGGTCGGTAAGCGCACCCGGATCCGCGCCGGTCGCTGCTGCGACTGCCAGTCCCGCCATCCAGAAACCCGATCCCATGCGCTCAGGCCCCTATCCAGGTGGGTTCCATACTGATGGTATAGACGGTGATCTCGACCGTGGCATCGGGATAATCCACGACACGGAACTCCACCGCATCCCAGAAAAACTTCCACTCAAGCTGCTCAAGTTTGCGCAGGAACTCCAGCACGCTGAAAAAGCTGCCTTGTAATTCCAGCCTTACGCCATGTTTGTGCACGCTGCGCACGGGCTCATCGGACTTCTGTACATCGGCTTGGGCGGCAGATGCATTGACCGCAGGTTTCTTCTTGTCCGGCACCAGTGGGCTGCTGCCCAGGCTGGTCACCTGCTGAAGCTGGAGTCCATTTGTTCCCCGTAGCATGGCCTCCAAAACCCTGGCCATCTGTCCCGGCGGCACAAGGTGATCAGTGGTGCCGGCCAGATCTTTGTTCAATTGCGCCAGTTCCGCCTTGAGTGACTCCAATTCCGCGCGGTGAATTACATTTGGATCATCCTTGGCCTTTTGCATGAGTCCCTGGGCCTGGGCATTCAGGCCGGTGATCTCCGCCGTGATCCGTTCCAGATTGGCGCTCATCTCGCGCTGCCGCTTCTCCATGGGATCCGCCACTAGCCCAATCCACAGGAAATAGCTGACTGCAAGCACGCCGGCCATGACGAAGCCGCGCTCGCGTAAGGTCAGCGCATCAATTCGTGCGGCGAGTAATTCCCACGATCTCATTATTGGTGCTCCGGGAAACCGGCTGGCGCGTACTCACAATTTTCGGCATGGTTCCGTCCGCATTGGGTTCCTTCTCCGCGGTGCCAACTTCAAACAGTATTCGCCCTGGATCATCCGCCGCTGCCTGAAGATTGACGACATTGAACGCGAGGCCGGCGAACGCTTCGGCGGAAACCAGATTTTGCAAATACAGGGGCACCACTTCGGGCGCCAGGGCCACTCCGCGCAGATTGATCCAATTGCCGCCTTCGCGCAGGCTGATCTCCGTCAACCAGGATCCCGCGGCATGGCGGCGCGCCAGGCCCTCAAATTGCGCGGAGAACCCCCGCGTATTTGACAAGGCCCCGGCAGTCAGCAGCTTGGCCACCTGACGCCGTTCGTCCAGGGCCGCCTGCGCACGCCGCGCCTCGGATTCCAGCAACTTGCTGGGGGTTTTCGCCAATTCCTGTGCCTTGAGTTGGTCCACATTTTTTTGCGCCATCGCCTGGTATTTCTGCGCATTTTCCAACTGCGCGCCCAGCCGCGACAATCGCAGGGAGGTATAGCCCGAGATCCCGGCCATCATCAACACGATGATCACCCAGACCTGCACCATCGCCAGCGCGGAGAAGATCGCCTTCTGCTTGCGGAAGATGGGTTGATACAGATTGATCTGCTGGTTCACAGCGTGCGCGACTCCTGCCGCAACGCCGCCCCGATGGCCAGCAGGCAATCCGCCTGCGTCGCGGCGTCAAGCGGCGTTTCGCAATCAATAATTCCGTTTATATCCAGCATACGCACGGGGATACCCAGCTGCTCGCTCATGTATTGCGTCATGCCGGAGATTTCCTGCGCAATCGGGCAAACCACGATGGCCGACACCGGCGGTGCGGAGAAATGGCTGTCGTAATAATCCAGCGAGCGTTGGATCTCACGGTTGATAATGTCCAGCCAGTCTTCAATGGTGTCGCTGTCACTGGCGTGGATTGCGGTATCAGGAAGCCCGGCCAGGCCGGTCTCGATGCGCCGGGACATGAAGAGTTGTTGCTGGCGGGTGATCACGATCAGGCCGCGCTGGGCGCCGAGGTGCAGCAATGCGACCCCGCCACTGTCTTCCGGCAGCAACGACGCAATATTGCGCAATGCCAGCTCCGGGATATCCACCACTTCCAACCGCAGCCCGGCATGGTTGAGTCTGTCGATCAGCTCGCGCACCGTATTGGAACGGGCGACAACGGCGTACATCATGCGATTGTGGCCGGTGGGATTTTTCTGCGGCACCTCAAAAGCATCCACCACGGCATCATCTATATGAAAATCAATGAGGTCACGCACACGCCAGCGGATCGCGGCACGCAGCTCGTCCGGCTTTACGTCGGGGGCTTCCACCAGCACCAGGGCATAGGAACCGAGTTCCATGGCGGTAATCCCCACGGCCCGATCGAGCTCCTGCACCTTGATGAGCCGGGGCAGCGCCGCATCCAATTCCTCCGCCGATTGCACCGGCTGGAACAGTGCCTGCTCAAGCACCGGTGGCACATTGGCCTCGCGCCGCACCTTGGCAATTGCCAAGCCATGCTCGCGTACGCAGACCGACGCCAGCGCATTCCTATCGATTCGCTTTTTGAGCATTCCCAGCACCAAATGTCCCCCGGTCTCTACCCTGAAACGCTGCAATACAGAGTTTGGGCATTATTAATTCCCAGTCTAAGTTTCTTCTCTTAGTCACTGATTGTCAATGAAAAATCGGATTTCTGGGTCTCGAAATGCCAGTATAAAACCGGCATTGTGCCAACCTTTAAATCCTCGCCAACCAGGATGCTGCGACGCACCAATGCGTGCGCCGGGAACAGGTAGTACGTTGATTTTTATTATTTTTGGCAAACTGATACCGGCAACGCTTGGAGCGCCGGCTACCAAGGTTCGCGCGAATAGATCACGCTCTCCGGCCCGGAAATGATGCCAAATGACGCCCGGCCGGTGGCCGTCGTGTCAAAGGTCCCATCCGCGTCCCAGTCGTAGTAAAGCCAGACCAGGTCGGCGCCGGTAAGTGTCGTGAGGTCCAGCGAGATATCCACCAGGCCGGTGTTGCCGGCGCCGGGGAAGCTGAAAGTCATCAGGTCCTGGCCATTGGCCAGCAAACCGTTTCCGGAAGTGACACTGGTGGTGCCGGCGCCGATGTTCATGGGTTGATCCCCCGGCTGTGGGCTGCCGGTGGCTTCGTTGCTCAACTTCACGTCGTCTGCCAGCACAAAAGCGGTGCAGTCATCGTCGCCATTGGTGACAAACGCGGCGGCGTCGTAGTACTCGGCGGTCACGGGAACATCAAGTGCTATGGCCGGATCGCCCACACTCTCTCCGATTGCCAGCCTTCCCCAGCGCTGCTCATTGGCGCCGACGGTGAATACCACATTGTCGAACTTGAACGGATTGCCGGCATAGGTCA
>CAYMXG010000265.1:0-3876 GCA_964394115.1 uncultured Enterobacteriaceae bacterium
CTGCAGAAGATTGCCGACCTGGTCGGGCGCGACGCATCCGTGCAGTTGAATGTGCGCTTCAAACTGCCCAAGGTGATGCCGGCGCAGGATCTGAGCAGTAAATTTGGCGCCACCATGGCGGTGGCCGCGGACTTGTTGCGCCAGGTGGTGGCCATGGGTTACCGGCCGGCGCTCACCTTCCACCCGGGTTCCCAGTGCACTGACCCCATGGCCTATGACGAATACATCGCTGGCGCCGCGGCGGTTGTCTCCGCAGCAGGCGTGCAGATCAGCATGCTGAATGTGGGCGGTGGATTCCCCGCACCTTATTCCAACTCCCGCATACCGCCGCTGCTGGATTATTTCCGCGCGGTGGAGAACGCCTGGCGCAGGCATTTCCCGGGCACCACCGCCGAACTGCTGTGCGAACCCGGCCGCTGCATGGTGGCGGATTCCGTATCGCTGCTGACGCGCGTCAAACACCGGCGCGCCGGCAGGACCGTATACCTGAACGACGGAATTTATGGTGGATTACTGGAGCACCTGGTGTTCAAGATCTCCACGCCGGTGCGCGTATACCGCGATGGCAAGGCGCTGCCTGGGCCGGGCGCGGAGTTCGAGGTGTTTGGCCCGACCTGTGACTCCACGGATCGCCTGCCGCTCACAGTGCCGCTGCCCGAGCAGATCGGTGAAGGCGACTGGGTGGAGTTCGGACTCATGGGCGCCTATGGTTCGGCCACCGCGACCCGCTTCAACGGTTTTGAGTCGGACCAGTACGTGGAAGTCGCAGAGGGTTTCCCCGGCGCCGCGCTGCGGTAAATCCGGGGTCAGGTCTTGCAATCATGCACGCATGTTGAAAGCTGTCGCCCGTCCCGCCAATTATGCATGCGTGCGTGATTGCAAGACCTGACCCCCGATTTCATCGCCGCATCAACGGGTCGTAACCGAGACCCAGGCGCAGGATGCGTTCGAGTAACGCCGGGTATTTGATACCCACCGCCTCGGCGGCAATGCACATCTCCCCGCCAAAACTGATATCCGGATTGGCATTCGCCTCGAGTACGTAGATCTCCCCAGCCGCGGTGACGCGCACATCGATGCGCGCATAACCGCTCATATCCAGCAGCCGGTACATGCGCTTGCCCAGTTTGCGCAGTGTTTCCTGCTCCGCGACCGAGAGATCCTTCGCCGGCTTGACGTCAATGCCATATTGCTTCTGGTATTGCCAGTCCCACTTGACCTTGCGCGTGGCAATGCGCGGCACATCCTCCGGCAGGTTTTCAAACACCAGTTCCAGCACCGAGAGCGCCTCGACGCGGACGTTGCCGATGAGCGCCATGTAGAACTCGCGTCCCTCGATATATTCCTCGGCAATCACCGGCGTATCGAGACGGTTGTGCAGAAAGTCCACGCGCTCGTGCAGTTTTTCCTCGGTGGGGACAATGGAGGCCTGGGCGATGCCGTAGGACCCCTCCTCCACCAGCGATTTGACAAACAACGGGAAGCGCAGCCGTTTCGGGACATGCACCTTGCGACCGCGCGGGAACACCACGAAGTTGGGGGTGCGGATGCGATGGAAGGAAAGGATTTTTTTGGCCAGGGCCTTGTCATGGGCGAGCATCAGGCCGCGCGGATTGCAGCCCGTGTACGGCACCTGCATGAGTTCCAGGTAACTGGCCACATGATGATCGAACAACGAATTGCCGTGGAATTCCTCCAGCAGATTGAAGGCCAGATCCGGTTTCCATTCCTCGATGGCGCGGCGGATGACGCCCATGTCGTCATAAAGTCCCAGCGGCTGGACCTCGTGGCCCATGTCCCGCAGCGTCGAAACCACGTCGTACTCCGTCTTCCATTCACCGATCTCCTTGTCCGTATAACCCTTCAGGGTATCCGGCGGGACCAGGTCCACATGCATGAGGACCAGTATGCGCAGCGGTTTCATACGGCCACCCGGTGTCGCACCCTGTGCATGTACGTCAGGATATGGGTGGTGAGAAAAATGGCGACATCCACGCGCGTGTCGTCCACCGGACGGGTCAGGTACAGCTTCATCGCGCGACAGCGCAGGATCATCTCCTGCACGAGTTGCGCAAACACATAAGGATGTTCACCGGTGCCGCGCGAACAGAGTTCGCATAACTCGACCTGGTTGCCGCGCAGGAACACCGCCGCGGACGGCTTGCGTCCTTCGCCCGGAGCCCCCTCCGGGAAAAGCCGGCGCAATTCACTGTCATACACCTCCGGCACATTGATGGAGTAGTGCCGCCGCTTTTGGGCATAGTGCTCACGCAGGGTGCGCCGATTGTGTTTCAGGGGCTCCACATGGCGGCGCGAATAAACCGCCGGCCGGCGTCCGGCAATGGAATGCATCAGGCTGTCCAGGTATTCCAGTTTGCGCAGCACCGGCCAGCCGGCGTAGTGCTTCCACCACTGCGACCCGGGCCTGAGCCAGACCGCGAAGGTCTCGGCAAAATCTTCCGCCGGATGGCTTTGTGCGTACCACCAGTCCAGGTGCAGCACAAAATTCTTGCTGCGCGTGTTCGGCACATAGGTTTCAGGATAGGGGCGGCCATTGCGGCCAAAGGTACGGCGCCACGTGTGCCGGCGATGCAACTTGTAGGCGGAATCGATGGCGTGCCCGGCCTCGTGACGCAGCAGTTGCATGCACCATTCCTCGCTGCCGCCCTCCACTTCAAACATCTGCCGCGCCTCCAGCCGCGCCAGGCGTGGATGGGCCAGATAGAATGGAACCGCAATTCCCGGCACGCCATCCGGAGAAAACCACTCCTCGGATAACCAGTAATGGGGACGGAATCGAAGTTTGGCCAGGTGCAACTCTGCATACAGGCGTTCCATTCGCTCCGCCACCAGGCTGCGCTCCACGCGCAGGCCCAGATCGCAAAAGCGCAGATCCAGCAGATCAATGTCGTTCCAGGTGGCCCAGTAAGGGCGGCGAGAGCGGGGACGCGCCATGGTGCACAACATTCGACAATTGCCACCCGCTAGTCAACAGATTCCGTGTCCGTGGGACGGACGCAGCGGGGTGATTCAGCGCAATGCGGCCTCAATCTCGGAGAAGGTCCGGGCGGTCTCGGCTACTTCCAGCGTCACACCCAGTTGGCGGCTGATGCGGGTGGTGGAGAACAGGCCGCATATACGCATCCCGCTGCCCGCCGCATCCACCACGATGGCGTGCTGCCGTCCCATGTTTTTCAGGGTTGCAATGATATCTCCGACACGGGCGCGCCTGACATCTTCGAGCTTGAGAACCTCAAGCGCGTCGCGCGGCGTCATGATATCCCGCACCAGGACATCGGCGCGGGTGAGGCCGGTTTCCCGCTGGAACCGCATCGGCTTTTCGCTTTCGATATCGCGGGAAGTGATTACCCCGAGCAATTCATCGCCTGAACTGGCGACAAACAAAAGCCGCACGCCGGAACTTTTCATCTGTTCAAGCGCGGCATCAATCGGCACATTGGATGAGACGCGCACCGCGTCGATTACCGCAAGATCAGTCATCACCTCCGGTGCCGGACTGTTTTCGGTCACCCGCTGCTCGGCCGCGTCCGCGCGCCGCATGATGGCCGTACCGTGGACGGCTGGATAATCACGCAGCGGAGTGAAACGAGCACTCATGATTAGGGGATTTTCCTCCCGGTTGATGAAAAAGCACCGCTTGAATCAGTTTGCGCCCCGCCGCGACAGGGGTCAATTCCGGCAGGAAAGTATCAGGATTCCACAAACCGACGCGTGATGTCGGCATAGGCATCTATGCGCCGATCACGCAGAAACGGCCAGCCATGGCGCTGGCGCGTGATGAGTTCCAGGTCCAGCTCCATCACGTGCACGGTCTCCGCCGCTTCCGGGGCGCGAAACAGCACCACGCCATCCGGC
>CAYMXG010000266.1:0-3829 GCA_964394115.1 uncultured Enterobacteriaceae bacterium
GCACCAGGTTGTCTGAAAAAGAAGGTGCGTGACCCATGTTCACGAACTCCGCCGAACTGATGATATTCACCGTGCCGTTGCGATTCCGGCTGCGCCAATAACCGAGGGTTGCGACCACCACACCCGGCTGAACGTCCTCGGTCACCTGCGCATCAGCCTCGAATTCGCCCCGGTCATTGAACACGCGCACGCCGTCTCCGTGGTTGAGATTGCGCGCCCTGGCGTCCACCGGATTGATGAGCACGAATTGCTCGCCCTGACCCTTTACCTTGTGCGACTCATTGGCATAGCAGGAATTCAGGAAGCCATGACTCTTGGGCGAAATGATGTTGAGCGGATACTTGCGCGCCAATACCGGATTTGATGCCGCAGACTCCCGCGGGGCCACGTAGTCCGGCAACTCATCCAGTACCTCATTGGGTTGCAGGTCGTCATAAAGCTGGCGGAATACAGTGGGCACGAAGTTGCGCGCGCCGGCCGCTTTCAGTTCGCATTTGCCGGACGGCGTCGGGAACTTGCCCTCCTTGTGCGGTGCACGCGTGTCCGGGGTTCCCACCTTGAGATGAACGAAGCCATGCTTGCGGAAATGGCCCATGTCCACATCCTTTAATGCCGGGGAGTTCCAGTCGAGGTAATGCTCAATGAGTTCCTCGTCGGTGCGCTTGAACTGCGGGTCGTCCATGCCCATGACCGTGGCCAGGCGCCGAAATACCTCGGTATTGGGGACGGCCTCGCCGGGGGCGTCCACGCACTTCTGGTTGTAGGTGAGGTAGAACGTACCCCAGGACAACACCATGTCGCTCATTTCCGCCGCCATGGTGCAGGGCAGGATGATGTCCGCGTAGGACGCGGTATCGGAAATGAAATGCTCCGCGGCCACGATAAAGAGGTCTTCGCGCATCAGGCCCTTCACAATCTTGTCGCTTTCCGGCGCCTGGGTGACCGGGTTCGCATTCCAGACCATCAAGGACTTGATAGGCGGGTCCAGCCTGGTTTCGCCGGTCAGCGCCCGGCCGATTTGCAATGCATTGACCACGCGCGTGCCCTTCGGGATCCAGTCCGGCCGGCACAGATCGCCGAACTTGATGGGCATCTCCCACATGGGCATTTGCAGGATGCCGCCGCCCACGTGGCGCCAAGCCCCCACCAGCGCCGGCAGGCACGTCACGGCGCGAATTGTCTGCCCACCGCCGTGATGACGCTCCAGTGCCACGCCGATACGGATGGCGGAGGGCTGTGTCTGCGCGTATTCCCGCGCCAGCGTGCGGATATCCGCCGCCGCGATACCTGTGATTTCCGCCGCCCATTCCGGCGTACGCGTCCTGGCCCGGGCCTTCAGTTCCTCAAAGCCCACGGTGCCCATCTTGATGTACTCGTGATCCACCAGGTCTTCTTCAATCAGCGTGTGGATCAGCGCCATCGCCAATGCGCCGTCGGTGCCCGGGCGTGGCATCAGGTGCCAATCCGCCTGCTTGGCGGTGCGCGACTTGTAGGCATCGATGACCACGACTTTCGCGCCGCGCTTTTTCGCTTCCAGCACAAAGGGCCAGTGGTGCAGGTTGGTGCTGATGGTGTTGCAGGCCCAGATGATGATGTACCTGGCGTGCACGAAGCTCTCCGGGTCCACGCCACCGGTGGGGCCCACCGTCAGCAGGTATCCCACCGAGGAGCCTTCGCCGCAGAAGGTCCGCTCGCAAACCGTGGCGCCGAGCTTGTTGAAAAACGCGTCGCCGGAATTCAGCCCCTGCAGGATGCCCTGATTGCCCAGGTAGCTGTAGGGAATGATGGCCTGCGGGCCGTACTCCTTGATGATTGAAGTCCAGCGCGTCCTGATTTCATTCAGAGCCTGGTCCCAGGTGATGCGCTCGTATTGGCGCGACCCACGTGGACCGGTGCGGCGCAATGGATGCAACACGCGATCCGGATTCTTGTGATGATCCGCAAAGTCCTTCAGCTTCACGCACAACCCGCCCTGGGTGTAGGGGTGGTCCGGGTTGCCGCGCGCATCCACCAGGCGGCCATTCTCCACGGTGTAGATCATGGAGCAGGTATCCGGACAATCGTGCGGGCAGGCGCCGAAGAAATGCTGTTGAGCGGCAGGCTTGAGTTGTGCGGACATGTTTCCCCCTCGCTGGAATTTGTATGGCGGTGGCCGAAAGCCCCGGCCCACCCCCATCATCGAATAGTCGCAGAAGATCCGGGCGGCCACAACCCGACACCAGCTCACGTTCTATATGTCATTCCAACCTCCCTCTGTCATTCCGACCGAAGGGAGGACTCTTGCTGTTGCTCGAAGAAAGATCCCTCGCTGCCCTCGGGATGACAGAGAGGGGGATTCGGGATGACAAAGGGAGCCAATACCCAATTTTGAGACAGGCTCTACCCTTCCCTATTCCTGCGCCGCAACAACTTCTGTGTCAGCTTTGGCGCCACGCCCGGCAGACTCCACGGGCATTCGGCGATGCAGATGCCGCACCCCAGCGTATCGTTGAAGTAGGGGATGCATTTGTCGAAATCCACGTACCATTTGAGTTCCCCGCGCACCATCTGCTTTTCGGCAAAGATGGCGTCCGGCGGGCACAAGCTGCTGCACACCTGGCAACGCGTGCAGAAGTCGTCCACGCCAATGTCCCGCGGAGCATCGGACAGAAGCGGCAGGTCGGTGGTGACCGCGGACAAACGGAAAGACGCGCCCCAGGTGTCATTGATGATGGAACCGTGCTTGCCCAATTGCCCCATGCCGGCCTCAATGGCCGCCGGGATCATGGTCATGTCACCGGACATGGGGCCGGTGCGCGCCTCGGCGGCCCACCCCAGCCCGCGAATGTAATTGGCCAGGGCCTTGGCTGCCCTTGCGGCCCGATTGTACTGGCGCGAGACCTCATCCGCCGATGACACGTCTTCCTCCCGCGGCGGACCCTTGGCCAGCTCGCGTTGGTCCATGCCCAATCCCAGCGCCACGATCCACTTTTCGTTTACCGCGTGGCCGGCGTACACCCAATCCGGACGCATTCCGGTGATTCCGACCAGGTCCGCCTCATGACCGAGCGCGAATTCCTTCACGCGGCGGGTGAAACTCCCCGGGGTGTCCTGCTGGCGCATGTCTGCCACCGGGTCCAGGTGCTCCGGGCCGCGCTGATCTGCCATCTTGCTGGTGACCTGGCGCAAGCCCGCGAGACGCTCGGCATTCTCGTAGAAGTAGTTCTGCAACCGGCCGTGGGGGATGGTGTCCGGATCGAACCAATATAAAGGAGTGGGATTGCGCCGCCGCGTTTCTCCTAGTCCGTTGACCGCATTTCCGGAAATCCCGGGAAACAACGAACGTTGCCGCTCGGTCGGGTGGTAGTTTTCATGAAAGCGGCGCTTCATGCCTGTGCAGCATACTCCCCCGCCATAACAGGGAGGAGAGGGGAAGATTCCCGGCGGCGGCGGCAGCAAAGCCGGCCCGTTGATCCGGATCAAAATTGCCTCCCGGACATCTTGTTCGGGCGGAGCAAGTAACGTAATTTGCCAGCTATGCACATATTCATGGTTTTCCTTTTGGCACTCACTCTCGCGGCCTGCGGGAAGTCGGAGTCACCACCGACCCAGCCGGCCACGAGTCAAGCCCCCCCTGCTGCTGCAGCACCAGCGGCGGTTGCGGAGCCGGCCAGTGCCCCGGTGGATACCGTCGCAGCGCCGACCCATGCAGCGCCGGCAACCACGGACGCTCAGGCAACGACTGCAACACCTGCGACCCGGCCCTCTACCGGGATGCCGCCTTCAGAGTCGCCGCCACCCCCGGCTGCGGAACCCGCTGTACCGGCGCCGGCCACGCCGTTGGAGACGG
>CAYMXG010000267.1:0-3814 GCA_964394115.1 uncultured Enterobacteriaceae bacterium
CACATGGATGGCCCAAACCGCGAAGAAGCCCTGACCCTCGAGTTGTTGCAGGAGATCGACCGGCAGAGCGATCTGACCCAGCGCACGCTGGCTGATCGCCTTGATGTGGCGCTCGGGCTTGCCAACGCCTACCTGAAACGCTGTGTGCGCAAGGGGTTGGTCAAGGTCAAGCAGGCCCCCCCAAACCGCTATCTCTATTACCTGACCCCAAAGGGTTTCACGGAGAAAAGCCGGCTCACGGCGGAGTACCTGCGCCATTCATTTGATTTTTACCGGCAGGCGAGCGACTCCATGAGCCGGGTCATGCAGCGTTGCATCAATCAAGGGTACGAACGCGTGTGCCTCGCCGGCGCGTCCGAACTCGCGGAGATCACCCTGATCCGGGCGCGGGAATACCCGGTGGTGGTGGCGGCGGTATTCGATCCCGGTCATGGGTCGGCGTCGTTCCGCGGGCTGCCGGTCCTGGGTGACAAGCGTGAACTGGCGCGGTTCGATGCCTGCATCCTTACCGCCATCAATGACGCAGCCGCCATGCAGCAGACCGTCGCCAGCGTGGTCGAACCCGCAAGGTTGCTGATCCCGGCGCTGTTGGGCCTGGATGCCGGACACCGGTCATGACGGCGACCCGGGCCCGGAAGGGGATCATTCTCGCCGGCGGATCAGGTACGCGCCTGTACCCGCTGACGCTCGTGGTGAGCAAGCAACTCATGCCGGTGTATGACAAGCCGATGATCTATTACCCGCTGTCGACCCTGATGCTGGCCGGTATTCGTGACATGTTGATCATCTCGACGCCGCACGACCTGCCGCACTTCCAGCGCCTGTTGGGTGATGGCCGGGATTGGGGCATAAATCTGAGCTATGCGCCGCAACCGTCGCCGGACGGACTCGCGCAGGCCTTTATCATCGGTGCGGATTTCATCGGCAACGGCAATTGTGCGCTGATCCTCGGCGACAACCTGTTCTATGGCCATGAGCTGGCGCAGACGATCCACGCTGCCAGCCTGCGCGACAGCGGCGGGACCATTTTTGGATATCGGGTAAATAATCCCAGCGCCTATGGCGTCGTGGCGTTCGATGCCACCGGCAAGGTGATCGGGATTGAAGAAAAGCCCCGCCAGCCACGCTCCAATTACGCCGTGCCGGGGTTGTATTTCTACGACCAGGACGTGGTGGACATCGCCCGCAGCATCAAGCCCTCTGCGCGCGGTGAACTGGAGATCACCGACGTCAACATGTCCTACCTGCAGCGCGGCAGTCTGTACGTGCAACTGTTGGGGCGCGGCACGGCGTGGCTGGACACCGGGACCCCGGAGTCACTGCTGTCGGCGGCGCAGTTTATTGAAACCATCGAGCAGCGTCAGGGGCTCAAGGTGTGTTGCCCGGAGGAGGTCGCGCTGCGCATGGGATTCATTGACCGCGAGCAGGTGCAGCGGCTCGCGGCGCGACTCAAGAATGATTACGGACGTTACCTGCTGCAGGTGTGCGAGGAACCGGCGCGATGATTTTCGAGAAATTGCGCATTCCGGATCTCATCCGGATCGTTCCCGATGTCTACAGCGACGAGCGCGGATACTTCAAGGAAATCTGGAACGCGAAGCGTTTTGCCGAGGCCGGGCTGGAACTGGAATTCAAGCAGGACAATCTCAGCCGTTCGCGCCAGGGAACCGTACGCGGGCTGCATTACCAGATTCGCCAGCCGCAGGGGAAGCTGGTGTGGGTGTTTGCGGGGGAAGTGGTGGATGTGGCCGTGGATCTGCGCCGTTCCTCGCCCACGTTCGGGAAGTGGGTTTCCGTGCGCCTGTCCGCCGAAAGTCACGAGATGCTGTGGGTGCCGCCCGGCTTTGCCCATGGTTTCACCGTGCTCAGCCCGGTGGCGGATCTCAATTATAAATGTACTGAAC
Source organism: uncultured Enterobacteriaceae bacterium (assembly GCA_964394115.1). GTDB lineage: Bacteria > Pseudomonadota > Gammaproteobacteria > Eutrophobiales > Eutrophobiaceae > 2-02-FULL-61-13. The sequence goes on from CAYMXG010000267.1 coordinate 1,905, forward strand.
TGTATGCCCCGGAACATGAGCGCACCATTCTCTGGAACGACCCGGAGCTGGCCATTGACTGGCAACTGCCGGCCGGCACGCAGCCACTGATTTCACCCAAGGATGAGCGCGGCGTGCCACTGCGCGACGCCGAGCTCTACCCATGAAAGTTTTGATCACGGGGGCGGGTGGGCAGGTGGGGCGCGAATTGCAGCGTACTGCCCCGGCGGATGCGCAGGTGGCGGCGCTGGATCGCGGTCAGCTGGATATTACCGATGTTGCGGCGCTGGAGCGCATCTTCGGCGAATTGCAACCGGACCTGGTCATCAATGCTGCCGCCTACACGGCGGTGGACCAGGCCGAGCAGCAGGCGGACCTGGCCTTCGCGGTCAATGCCCGCGGCGCCGGGAACGTGGCCGCGGCCGCCGCGCACGCCCATGCGCGCATGATCCATATTTCCACGGACTACGTGTTTGACGGCGGAGCCTCGGTTCCCTACGGGCCGGACGCCGTGCCGGCGCCGCTTGGCGTTTATGGGCAATCCAAACTGGATGGTGAACGCGAGGTGCTGGCGGCCACGGGGAAACAGGCGCTCATCCTGCGCTCGTCATGGCTGTATGCCACCCACGGCCGGAATTTTCTGCGCACCATGCTCGACTTGATGGAAAACCGGGACGAGATTCGCGTGGTTGCCGACCAGGTGGGCACGCCCACCTGGGCCGGGTCCCTGGCCGGAGCCATCTGGCAATTGAGCGCGCACACCGCTGTCTCCGGTGCCTGGCACTGGTCCGACGGAGGGGTCGCGAGCTGGTACGATTTCAGTGTGGCAATCCTGGAGGAGGCGCAGGCGCTGGGCATGATTCGACGGCCGGTGCGCATCATCCCGATCTCAAGCAAGGAGTATCCGACCGCCGCAACCAGGCCTGGATTCAGCGTGTTGGACCAGCGCAGTACCTGCACGCTGCTTGGCGTCGATCCCGAGCATTGGCGCGTGACATTGAGGCGGGCAATGGCTGGCTATGAAAAGAATGCAACTTGATCGCCTCCTGGTCACTGGTGGCGCCGGCTTCATCGGCTCCAACTTTGTCAATTACTGGATCGCCCGGCACCCGGGACAGCGCGTGGTGGTGCTGGATGCGCTGACCTATGCCGGGAATCCGGCCAACCTCCGCCTGGTCCGGGATCTGCCGCAGTTCCGGTTTGTGCACGGTGACATCGGCGACGAGGCATTGGTGGAGAAACTGTTGCGCGAGGAGGACATCAACTGCATCGTCCATTTCGCCGCGGAATCCCATGTCGATCGTTCCATCCTTGGACCGGACCTGTTTCTCGCCACCAACGTCGTGGGCACGCACAGCTTGCTGAAAATGGCGAAAAAAGTCTGGCTGGATTCCGGCCGCAAGCAGGCCCCGCACCGGTTTCATCATGTTTCCACCGATGAGGTTTATGGTTCGCTGGAACTCACCGCCCCCGCGTTTACCGAGTCCAGCCCCTATCAACCGAGTTCCCCTTATGCGGCCAGCAAGGCCGCCTCCGATCACCTGGTGCGGGCCTATGGCCATACCTATGGCCTCGACGTCACCATCAGCAATTGCTCGAACAATTACGGACCCTTTCATTACCCGGAAAAACTCATTCCGCTGATGATCGTCAACATCCTGCAGGGGCTGCCATTACCCATCTACGGTGCGGGCAGCAATGTGCGCGACTGGCTGTTCGTGGAGGACCATTGCCGCGGCATTGAGCTGGTTTTGCAACGTGGACGCATTGGTGAGACCTACAACATCGGCGGGAACAGCGAGCGCGCCAACCTTGATCTCGTCCGCACACTGTGCCGTGAACTGGATGCGGTGCTGGCGGGCGATGCCGCGCTCGCGACGCGGTTTCCGGACGCACCGGCGAACCGCGGGCGGCAGGCGGAGTCACTCATC
>CAYMXG010000268.1:0-3808 GCA_964394115.1 uncultured Enterobacteriaceae bacterium
ACCACGCCCTTGGGATTGCCGGTGGTACCGGAGGTGTAGCTCAGGCTGATGGCATCCCATTCGTCCGCCGGCAACTGCCAGTCATATTCCGGATCTCCCTGCGCGAGAAATTGTTCGTACTCAAGATCGCCGAGGGCCTTGCCGCCGGGAAACAATGCATCCTCCACGTCGATGACCAGCGGTTTGTGTTCCAGCCGCGCCAGTGCCGCCTCGATGACGCCGGAGAATTCCCGGTCCGTCAGCAGCACCCGCGCCTCGCCATGCTGCAACATGAACGCAATGGCCTCGGCATCCAGCCGGACATTCAACCCATTCAGCACACCGCCGGACATGGGCACACCGAAGTGCGCCTCGTACATGGCCGGTACGTTGGGGAGCATGGCAGCCACCGTTACCCCCGGGCCGACGCCATGACGGCGCAGCGCGGAGGCGAGCCGCCGGCTGCGCTCGTAGACTTCGGCCCAGGTCCGGCGCACCTGGCCGTGCACGACGGCAACGCGCCGCGGATACACCATGGCCGCGCGCTCGATGAATGACAGCGGCGAGAGCGGTGCGTGGTTGGCCTGATTGCGATCCAAACCGCTGGAATAGGCATTCATGTTGACATGGCTCCGGGCCGGATGGCCGGGTATTCGCTCCGCTTAATCTCGCCGTACGTCAATGTACGGCTCGAATCGGGTTCCGCGCGCTTCACCATCCTGGCTGCGCGCGCTCCACACGACGCTGCGCAAACACCCGGCCACCCGGCCCGCAGGCCCACGACACAAGTTCGCGATGGAACATTCCAGGATTACCGCCCGGTCCAGTTCGGTTTGCGTTTCTGGATAAACGCATCAATACCCTCGCGCGCATCGTCGCTATCCATGTTGCAGGCCATGCGCTCGGCGGCGAAGGCGTAGGCATCAGGCAGGGTCATGGCCAGTTGCTGATAAAACATTTTCTTGCCGAGGTGAATTGATAACGGCGACTTTTCCGCGACCTTCTGCGCCAGTTCCCGCGTGGCCGCGGCGAGCCGATCCGGCGCGACGACTTCATTGACCAGTCCATACCGGCACGCCGTCTCCGCATCAATGAAGTCCCCGGTCAGCAGCATGTGCATGGCCTGCTTGCGCTGCAGGTTGCGGCTGAGCGGAACCGCCGGCGTGGAGCAGAACAGGCCGACATTGATCCCGGACACGGCAAAGCGCGCATCCGCCGCAGCCACGGCCAGATCGCAGGCGGCCACCAGTTGGCAGCCGGCGGCGGTGGCAATGCCGTTGACCTGGGCAATGACCGGCTGCGCCAGGTTGTGAATGGTCAGCATCATCCGGCCGCATTGCTGGAACAGGTCCTGGTGAAACTTGCGTTCCGCACTGGCGCGCATCTCTTTCAAATCATGGCCGGCGCAAAAGGCCTTGCCGCTGCCGGCAATTATCACGACCCGCACAGCCGCATTGGCGGCAATGGAATCGAGCGCGGACTGCAACGCACCCAGCACTTCCGCCGACAGCGCGTTGTACTGGCCCGGGCGATTTAACGTCAGGGTTGCAATCGGCCCGGTGCATTCCACCAGCACCGATCCGGCCTGCCTGGAAGCGTCTGGTTGGGCTGACATTCTGGCTATCTCCTTGAGTTTTCCCGGTTTTGGACCCAAATTTTACAATTGATTACAAATGGGCCGCACTGCGGAGCTGGGTCACATATTAGTATTCTCCGATGCCCCATTGTCGAGCGATTCTACTCCTGGCTGCACTCTGCGCCGTGCTGTTTTCCGTGCCGGGATGCGCCCCGCCGCCGGAACCGCTGCGTCTCGGCCACATCCACTGGCCCGGATACGAACCGCTGTCCCTCGCGAATGAATTGGGCTACTTCGGGACTGGTTCGGTGCAAGTCCTGCACTACTCCTCCGGGACCCAGTTGAAACGGGCCTTTCGCAATCGCGTGGTGGAGGTGGCAGCAGTCAGCCTGCTGGAAGCCCTGGACCTGGCGCGCCTTGACCCGGAGGTGCGCATCCTGCTGTCGCTCGATTATTCGGCGGGCGCGGATGTAATCCTGGGCCAGCCGGGGATAAGTACCATCGCCGACTTGCGCGGCCGCCGGGTAGGCTACGAATTCGGCGGCATCGGCACCTACCTGCTGAGCCGTGCACTGGAACTCCACGATATCGCCTTGAACGAGGTGGAGGCGGTGAACGTGGAAAACGATCGGCAGCAGGAACTGTTTCAATCGGGAGGCATCGATGCGGTGGTGACCTTTGACCCGTATCGCAGCCGCATGGTGGAAGCCGGCGCCACAACCCTGTTCAGCAGCAGTTCCATCCCGAACGAAATCCTGGATGTACTGGTGGTGCGCGAGCCGGTGTTGCACAGCCACACCGGCGCCCTGGTAAGCGTGATCCGGGGTTGGTTCCGCGCGCTTGGCCATATCAGGACGAAACCGGATGCGTCGGCGCAAAGACTGGCCGCGTATCTGGGTCTGGATGCCAAGGAGATCAATTCCGTCTACTCCGGGCTGCGCCTGGCAGGGCCGGAGGAAAACCGGGAGATCATGCTGGGTCCCGATGCCACCATCGTTGAGCTCACGCAGCACAGCCTGGAGATCCTGCGGCAGTCTGGATCTCTGGATTGGTACCTGGACGCGCGCTCGTTGCCGGCCACGAATCCGTTGATGCTGGCCCTGGAGGAACGAATTCCATGATCGCCTGGCTGGAGCGGCATCTGGCGTCGCGCCCGCTGATTGCGACGTTCCCGATTTTGATGATTGCCGGGGTGCTGATGGCCAGCCTGGCGGCGGCAGGCATTTCCTACTGGATCGCAAACACCCGCAGTGTCGAGCGGACCCAGTTGACGCTGCGCTCAGAACTGAACACGCTGCAAGGCACCATCGAGTACTTGCTTGAAAAAGGCGAGTTGAATCAGGTGCAGCAGATGATGGTGGACGTGCGCAGCGATCCACATTTTGCGCTGGCCGTGGTCGCAGACGAGCAGCTTGAGATTGCCGCGGCCAGCCGGCGTACGAGATCCGACCGACCCCTGTTTGAGCTGCTGGCCTCGGTGGATTTCGATGCGGCCCGGTCGCAACGAATCGTGGACAGTACCCGCTCCCAACTTACCGGCTGGATGGGTTTATCCCCGGGCGGCAATTACATGTTGGGAGTCTACCCGGTCAATTTCGGCGCTGCGCAGGGAGCGCTGGGGCAACAGCGCACCGGCATCCTGGCCGTGGCCCGGGACCTGCGCCGCGATCGGAGCGAGATGATGCGCAGTGTCTCCATCGGCAGCCTGTTCCTGATTGCGCTGACTGCGCTGATGGCAGGCGCATTGGGGCTCATTGGGCACACGGTCATCACCCGGAGAATGGCGCACCTGATTGCGACGACAAACCTCATCGCCGCAGGCAAGCTGGACACCCGCGTTGCCCTGGCGGGGAAGGATGAACTCAGCACGATTGGCGAGGCCATCGACTCCATGGCCGACCAGCTGCAGCGCAGCCAGGAATTGGCGGACCTCGGCATTGCCCACACGCATAGAGTGCTGGAGACATCATTGGATGCGGCCGTGGTCATGGACAGCAGGGGCATCATCACCCTGTGGAACACCCATGCGGAAAGCATCTTTGGCTGGACTGCACGGGAGTCCGTCGGCAGGCGCATGTCGGATCTAATCATCGCGCCCCGGCATCGTGCCGCCCATATCCAGGGTCTGAAACGATTTCTGCAAACCGGGGAGACCCGCAACATCGGGCGGCGGATTGAAATCGAGGCGCTGCGCAGAAGCGGCGAGAGTTTCCAGGTGGAACTCGCCATCAGCCTGCTGCCCACGAGCACCGG
>CAYMXG010000269.1:0-3784 GCA_964394115.1 uncultured Enterobacteriaceae bacterium
TGGCATGTGGCCGGCCTTGGCAACGCAAATGATCTGGTGGGGACCCACCTGGCTGCGGAGTGCGGGGTGCAGGCATTCGCCCTGTTCGAGGAAGAAACGGAATGTTACCTGGGCGTCAGCGCCGGGCATCGCATCTATCGCGAAGGGTATGTCAGCAAATCCCGGCCCGGCATGTTTGCCGGGTATCAGTGGCAGCTGGCGACGGCCATGAAGCCCAATGACATCTTTGGCGTTGCCATGACGCGCCCGGACATCTTCGGCGCACCGCTGCACAATTTCATGCGCAAGGGGATTCGTCATGCCGCCGCCATGCTCGCCTTCGGCGGCAGTGTGCCGGCGCGCGAAAATCGCGTGGTATTGTCGGACCAGAAGGATGCCGCAGGCATGCCGTTGGTCAAGACTGAACATCGCTGGACCCCGGACATGCGCGCGCTGATCGATCACCTGCATACGGAGGGCAAGTCCGTGATGCAGGCGGCCGGCGCCACGGAAGCCTGGACCGGGCGCACCGTCACCGGCCACATCGTAGGCGGCACGCTGATGGGTGACAGTCCCGAGACCTCGGTCACAGACAGCTATGGCCGGGTGCACGGCATGGAGAATCTGTTCATCGCCGGGGGGTCGTTGTTTCCGGGCAATGCCGGTACCAGCCCCACCTATACCATTCACGCGGTGTCCCAGCGTACCGCACGGCACATGGTTTCGCGCTGGGCCGAGTTTCATTGATGGCGCGCACGACGAAAAAACCTGAACCGCGCCGACTAATCGTCGGCATCTCCGGCGCCAGCGGCGTGCCCTATGGCGTGCGCCTGTTGGAGGTGCTGCGACGCACCGGGGACCGTGAAGTGCATCTGGTCATGACCGAGGCGGCAAAATTGAACGTCGCCATCGAGACCGATCTCAAGGTCAAGGACGTGGAGAAGTTGGCCGACGTGGTGCATTCGGTTCGCAACATCTCCGCCAGCATTGCCAGCGGATCCTTTCGCACCGAAGGCATGATCGTGGCACCGTGCTCCATGCGCACGCTCTCCAGTATTGTGCATTCAAACAGCGGGAACCTGCTGCTGCGCGCCGCGGACGTGGTGCTGAAGGAGCGCCGCCGCCTGGTGGTCTTGCCGCGGGAGGCGCCGCTGCACACGGGCCATTGCAAGCTCATGTACGAGGCCTCCCTTATGGGCGTGATCGTGTTTCCGCCCATGCCGGCGTTCTACCACCGGCCACGCAGTATTGATGATCTGCTCGATGGCACCGTGGGCCGGGTGCTGGACCTGTTTGGCATCGACTCCGGACTGGTGCGACCGTGGACCGGTAAGTCGCAGCCTGCGGAGGATGAATGAGCGGTCTGGTGCCGGAACACATCCGGCATTTCATCCAGGCCCATTTCACGCTGACCCTGGCCACCGCCGACGGCGATCGGCCCTGGGCCGCCGCGCTGTATTACGTCAGTGACGGGGACATGAATCTTTACTTCATCTCCGATCCGGAGACGCGTCATGTGCGGGAAGGATTGCGGTCCGGGACCGTGGCGGTGGTCATTCATGGGGCGCACCAGCCCTGGGCCACGATCCGCGGAATACAGATGCAGGCACGGGTTGCGGCGCTTGCGCCCGGGGACCGCGCGCGGGTGGAGGCACTTTATTTCGCACGCTTTACCGACGTGGGCATGCTGGTGCTTGCACCGGCTGGTGCAATCGAGTCGCGCATCGCGGCGAAGTTCGGCAGTTCGGTGTTTTACCGCATCACGCCGCTGCAGCTGCGCTATATCGACAACACGCGCGGTTTTGGCAAGCCGGTGGAGATTGACCTTCGCGCGCCGTGATGACTACCAGCGGCTGGGTGGCAGGATGTGCGCCAGGTAGGGGATATCGAGCAGTTCGAAACCTGCCTCGGTGCCGTACACCACATCCACTGCGTCCGAGCGGGTAACGTAATAAAAGAATGGCGCCGGGGGACCCTCCCACCCCGAAGGATCTTCCCTGGACATGACTCCCACCAGCGCCGTGCGTTGCTCCGGGGCGATTTTTTCGAAAGGGAATCCATGCCGTTTCATCGCCACCTGGTCCAGTGCGGCCAGCCCGGCCTGGTAAAACGCGGCGAACGGCGGCGGCACATCCAGATAGCGCACCAGCAGCAGGCAATCAGGCGCCGGAACCGACAAGTGATGATCGACGAAGTGTGCCAGGCCGGCCTCGGCCGCACCCGGCAGCAACGTGTCCCCCAGCGCCTCCAGCGTTGCGCGTTCGTTTCCCGAGAGGGTGCGCAAAGGGGCCTGTTCCGCACGGGCCCGGCGCGGCGTCAGCCATTGCAATACACCGCCCATTTGCACGGCCAGCAACCCGGACCCGCTGCGTTTCATAAACTCACGCCGCTCCGGATCCACGGGGGAATCTTCCGGTGGCGGAGGTGTCTTTTCATCCATGGGTGCAGAATAACGGGGTGTGACACAGTGCTCAACCGTTGACGCCAATGCATGACCCTTCGACCAACACCACTGGATTCATTACAATAAACGCCATGTTGAGGACGCTGACAAAGATCGCCGTTATCGGGATCGCCCTGCTGGTCCCGGGGATGGCGGCTGCCATTACCTTTCCATTGAATGCCGGTGACAGTATCGTCGGTGATCTTGAGACGGTCATGGTCATCGGGGATGAACGCCCCGTGGATGTGGCCCGGCGCCGGGGGTTGGGCCATGCGGAACTGAAATTGATCAACCCGTCCCTGGACCTGTGGTTGCCGGGAAACCGGGACGAAATTGTCCTGCCGATGGAGTTCGTGCTGCCCAATGCCCCGCACAAGGGCATCGTGCTGAATGTGCCGGAAATGCGCCTGTACTACTTTCGCACCGACAAGAAAACCGGTACCACCGATGTCATGACGTTCCCCATCGGTATCGGCCGTGAGGGATGGAACACGCCCTATGCCACGACCCGGGTCGCCAGCAAGGTCAAGGACCCCATCTGGTATCCGCCGGAATCCATTCGCGCCGAACATGCCGCGGAGGGTGACCCGCTGCCGAAGCGGGTGGGGCCGGGACCGGATAATCCCATGGGTCCTTACGCCATCCGCCTCAATCTGCCCATGTACGCGATCCATGGCACCAACAAACCGTGGGGAGTGGGCATGCGCGTCAGCCATGGATGCATCCGGCTTTACAACGAACACATTGAAGAGCTGTTTGACGCGGTGCCTGTCGGCACGCCGGTGACCATCGTCAATCAGCCCTACAAAGTGGGGTTACGCGCAGGGCGCATCTACCTGGAGGCGCATCCATCACTGGATGAAGACCAGGGTCATTTCAATGACAACATGACCAGCGTGGTGAAAGCGTTGGTGGCGATGACGGAAGAGGGCGGCTACAAGGTGGATTGGGAACTCGCCCGCCAGATCATCCAGCAGGCCCGCGGTGTGCCGATAGCCATCGGGGTCCTGAAGTCGCTGAAAGAGCCGGTCACGATGACCGCGGCGGTAGCGCCAGCCGCCAAGCCTGTGCCGATGACTGCTGCGGTGATGCCGGCTGCCAAGCCCATGCCAAAGTCCCCCGCCAATGCGGCCGGGATGAATTTGAAGCTGGACCCGAAATTGCCGGGTATCTCCCGCCAAAAGTAGATCAGGTTGAGGCAAAACGTCGCGAGCAGGCCCGGCTACGCAGTGTCACAATCTCCGCCGCTTGTGTGTTCCCGACACAAGCGGGATACAGTACTTCCATGTACATTGCCGCGTGTGTGCTCCTGCAAACGCGGCATACAGTACGTCCCTGTACATCGCCGCTTGTATGCTCCCT
>CAYMXG010000270.1:0-3778 GCA_964394115.1 uncultured Enterobacteriaceae bacterium
CGGAAACCGTGGATTTCACCGGGCGGCGCTCCACGTTGCGCAGGATCATGCGCACCGACTGCGAAAACGCGCGGCCAAGCCCGGCGCGCTCCACCAGGCTGCGCCGGTATTTCGCCGGCGGTTCCGGCCGCATCGCCTCCGCCGGCGGCAATAGCACCGCGCGGCGCACGGCGGTCCAGGTTGCCAGTATGGCCGCCGCCGCGCTGACCGCGGCCGCCAGCAACGCCACCCCGGCGCGCAACTCGTAGCGAAACACCGGGAAGCGGTAGTACTCGATGTACAGGTGGCTCAGGCCCTGCCCGAGCCAGATGCCTGCGCCAACGCCGACCACGACACCCGCCGCGACGATGACGCCGACGAATTGCAGGTAATGCAGTCCTACCTGCGCGTCGCTGTAGCCAAAGGATTTCAGCGCGGCGATCTCCTGGCGCTGGGTGCTGATCAGCCGCGACAACACCACGTTGAGCAGAAACGCGGCCACGCCAAGAAAAATGATGGAGAAAATGCGCGCCATCTGGCGCAGCTGCGAGAATTCATTTTCCAGGAACCGGTGCGACGTCTGCCAGTAACGGTCCTGGGCGTCGAGCCCGCCGTAGTCCTGCAGCAACGCCGTCAATTGATCCATGACTTCCTCCGGCTGTGCCCCGGCCGCGAGTGTCAGTACCACGTCATTGAATCCACCTTCCATCTGGTAGGCTTCCTCGAGCACGTTGCGGCGCATCCACAGCACGCCGAAACGCTTGAAATCGGGGATGACACCGCCAGGGTTGATCTGGAAAACGTACTCGGGCGACAGCGCGATCCCGCAGACGCGCACGGACTGCAGGCGTCCCTTGATGACCATGTCGAGCCGATCCCCGGGCTGCAGCCTGTGGGCCTCGGCAAATACCTCGTTCAGCACCACTTCGTCATCCCGCGCCGGATCAGGCAACCGCCCGGCGCGAAGGTGCAGACGATTCAACAGCGGCTCGCCGCGCGCCGGGATGGAAATGACACGCGCGTTCACCGGGTCGGGGAAGCCCGGCACCGAGAATTTGACCGCGGCCACGACCCGTGTCTCGACGCGATCCACGCCGGGGATGGCCTCGATACGTTCGTGCAGGGAATTGGGGGCGCGCTTGGCGCTGGCGAAGACCTCGGCAAAGCGGTAATCACGGTAAAACGCCGCACGTGTCGACACCAGCGAGTGCACGGTGCTGACCGACATCACGTAGGTGGCGATGCCGGAGGCAATGACCGCCGCGATGGCCAGGGCCTGGCCCCAGGTGTGCCAGAGGTCCCGGAACAGCTTGATGTGGATGGCGCGCATGGGCGAATTCATGCGGCCCGTAGCCGGGCCGCCGCGCGATTATGGCGGGAATTCCCCTGGATGTCGCGGCAATGACGCCGGTGCAGCAAAGGTGCCTGGGTTGTTTGTTCGGCCAGGCTAGTCGAAATTCAAGGCTGGCTTGCAGGCTCCGGTCCGGAGTCGACGGCAGCGGGTGCCTCCGTCCCGTTCCCCGTTTCCGCTTCCGTATCGTTATCCGGCGACGCGGCAGTCTGAAAAATCTGCCCGCCGTTGTAAGTCATGTAGATGTAACCCTGGCTATTGGCAATGTAAACCCGATTGGCAGCCAGGAAATCCCGTCCGATCAGCATCTCGGGGAATCCTTCTGATTCCTGCTTTATTTTCGAACCGATTTCCGCCTCGCGACTGTGGTAATTAAGGTCAGCCACGCGAATCCTGGCATTTTTTACCGACAGGTCGCCCATATCAAACGTATCAAATATGGCGATGTGCTGTTTGATGCTGCGGCCTGTACCCAGCCCCCCCGTGTTACCCACTTGTTCGACGTTTGGGGCATCTTCCCGAAATCCGGCACGACTTGCTGCATCGGTATCGACAACGGTCGTCGCCGCCCCTGTGTCGATCTCCGCCCGCACCTTCTTTCCATTCAACAGGACAACGGTATCAATCTTGTTCTCCGAGTGCTCAAGTTCCGCAAGCATGTAATCCTGGTTCCAATATGCCAGCGGGGATTTTTCGCAGTCTTTCGGCTGCCACCAGAGTATTTTGTGTTCGGCCAGATCAAATTCGACGTCAAAATTGGCCAGCAGGTCACCGCCCACGATCATGCCCAGGCTGCCGTAGTCGGTTTTCGCATCACCCACCACGTACCAGCGCCGATCCCGGATCACAAAATCCCCGATGGTCAATTCCTTGACCGTCGTGGACTTAACCTGGATCTCGCCGCCGACGCCGATCAGCTTGAGCCCATCAACATTCGTGGGTTGCAGGCCCGCCCGCATGGCGGCACTCTGTGTCACGAGTGTCAATGCCGCACCGGTGTCGATGAGTATGTCGATGTCCTGCCCGTTAAGCGAACCGCGCACCATCGGCCTGCCGCTCTCCATATCAACCTGAATGGACGCCACCTTGGCAATCTTGCATTCGCCGCCATTGGCCGCGCCCAAGGGGGTCAATGCAATGAATAAACCCAGCAGCGCTGGAACAAAGTCACTATGACGGCGTGTGTTCATGGCTGCCCTCCCGGGGCGATGTCCGAATGTGCATCTTATGGGGTAACACAGGGCGAAATAAATCACCCAAATGGGGTATGCCCAGTGTCGGTTAATCTCCTGAAGCAATTTCTTCCGCGAGGAAAGATTGACACTTTCAGTTGGCTCATTATGGAGGTGTCCCGAATCGGTCCGTGTCGGGCGGCAGAACGTTTTCAGGTTGAAATATGGGGCCACCGTTATAGGTCATATATGCGTAACCCTGGCTTTTGGAGATGAACACGCGCATGGCACGCAGAAAATCGGCGCCGATATAAAGGCCTGGATTGTCGAATCGCGGCACCGGGCCATTCAGCCCAGCCGCGATCTGCCTCTCTACATGCTCTTCAAGGTTTGCAACCAGAATGCGCGCGTTCTTCACGGTCAGGTCTCCCATCTCAAAGGTGTCAAAGCGGACGATCGTGGCCCCGGACGTATCAACTGCAACGCGCATTGATGAGGCCGAGTCATCCTTCCCCACAATCGTTCCCCCAGCGGAATCCGCTGCCACCCTTGAAACCATGGTCTGTTCTGCACCGGCGTCAACGACGGCCCGAAACGCAATTCCGTTGAGCAAGACTTCAGTCTCAAACAATCCGCGATGGTGCGGCAACAATTTGACGCTCATGAAATCATCGGTCCAGTAGGCCAGCGGCGAGTTCTTGCAATCTTTTGGTTGCCATAGAGTCAGGTTCCCCTTGCCAAGGTCAATTTCAACTTCCATCGACCTGAGAATGTCTTCACCCAGAACCATGCCCGCTATTCTGTTGCCGGCTGCGGCATCACCGGACACGTTCCATGTTTGGTTTTTCACAGAAAAATCCCCGAATTTGACGTCGCTCACCCGCGCCAATCTCACTGGATCGGAATCTCCATCCAAAACGGCCTTCACGTCTTTTGTATCCTTCACTTTCAATCCCGCATCCTCCACCGCGCGTGGGAAGATGCTCGACATAATACTTCCGCCATACAGGGCGTAGGTCTCGTAATCGTTTATCCGACTCTTCACCAGAATATGCTTGTCCACCACCTCGATTTGGAGTGTGCCGGCCCTGGCAAGCTGACACTGCTCCGCGAATGCCGTCATGGGCGACATCAGACATAGGAACACGATTACACAATCGGTTTGGTGAAGGTGATTTCTTGTCATTGCCGTTTGCGCACCTTCAGTCTGCAAAAGTCGCCTACCAGCTGATTTCCCGCGGCGCCTTCTTCACCGGCACCGTCGTCACCCGGTCGA
>CAYMXG010000271.1:0-3769 GCA_964394115.1 uncultured Enterobacteriaceae bacterium
TACCGGGCCGGGCAGGACATCATCGTTGAAGGTGAATTGGATGATTGTTTCTACATCATCATCAGCGGGAAGGTCCAGGTAAGGAAGAAAAAGAAGGTCATCCGTTCGCTGGACGGCGGGGACTGTTTTGGCGAAATGGGTTACCTGGCCAAGACGAAACGCACGGCGACCATTGTCGCGGACATGGAAACGTCCCTGCTGAAGGTGAATTCCACGGTGATATCCCAGGTCTCACTCAATTGCCAGGTGCGCTTCCTGAAGGTGTTCCTGCGCACGCTGATACACCGGTTGTCGGCGACTACGGAAACCATGTCGCAGGATGTGTAAGGCAGTTACAAGTCACAAGTGACAAGTCATAAGGAAACAAAAAAGAACTTGGTGGTCTGTTAAGGAAACGCCGATTACGAAATAAATCAGCGTTTCCTCAACTTGTGACTTGTGACTCGTTGTCAGTAGTCCCTAGAATCGATACGCAGCCTCGACTCCGAATGTCTGCGGTGTGCCAAGCACGCAGCGTTGCATCCCGCCGAGCGACACTGGATCAACCAGGCCCAATGTGGTGCCGATGGGCTGGTTGAAGATGGTCTGGCAATACTCCTGGTCAAAAGCATTGCGCACAAATGCTGACAGCTCCCAGTGTGACTCGTCACCACGCAGACCAATGCGGGCATTGAACAGGTCGTAGGCACGCTGGATGCTTTGCGGGTTGGCATTGGTTTCCGCGCCGACATTCTGATCATCCACAAACTGGTATTCTCCTCGCACAAACCAGGTCATGGTCGTATTGGGTAGCGCGTCGGCCCATTCCGCCGCCAGTGATAACTGCCATTCGGGTGAGAAGTGGTTACGCTCCCCCTCCAGGTCCCGCGGCGGTACCGGCAGTGGCGGCAGCCCGGCCGCCAGCCTGGCCCGGTTCATGGCCTGCGTGGCCGCAACAATGGCCGGCAAATTTGTGGCGTTGGGGTATTCGTCAAATTCCGAATCCAGGTAGCTGACACCCAGCAACAGTGCCAGCGGCTCCGCCGGGCGTGCCTGCACGTCCAGTTCAATGCCCTGCTGGGTCAGTTCGCCGGCGTTCTGGACGATAAAATTAACCCCGTCAAACAACCGATCCTGGAAATCCGAAATATCCGTGTGGTACCAGGTGAGATTGGCGACCAAGCGCTGGTCAAGCCAAGTGGATTTGACACCCAATTCCCAGTTATCCACCGTCTCGGAACCGAACACACGCTCATTGACGGTCAGCGGCCGGTTCGCGCCCTCGGAATTGAAGCCGCCGGATTTGTAGCCGGTGGAGTAGGAGCCGAACAGCATGATGTCATCGGCGGCAAACCAGCTGACGTTGGCCATCCAGGTCAATTCATTGTCATCAAACTCGAGGTCTGCCGACGTTTCCGCGGCGCGCAATTGCAGGCCGAAGGGGTTGGCCGGAGATGGAGGTGCGACAATGGGATTGTTGATGACGGATTCAAAGCTGCCGTCCTTCTCGTCGCTGGTCCAGCGCAGGCCGCCGGTGAGCCGCAACTGGTCGGTAATGTGGAAGGTCAATTGCCCAAACAATGCCAGGCTGTTCATGTCTTGCCGGAATTCGCCGTCCACGGCGGCCGTTTGGGGTCCGGCAGCACACCCTGCGGCCGCCGCGCCGCCGATGGCGGCGGCGGGCGGGACCGACGCGAAAACTATTGGAGCCAGCGGCGCGGGCACACCGAGGGCCACGAGCTGCGCGGGATCGGTGATGGCGCCGGTGGCGATGCCAGCGGCAACAGTCTGTGCCAGTGCTGCGCCTAGCAGCGGGGTCAGGGCGGTGGTTGCGCCTGCAATCACCGTTGGCGCGGCGATGGCAGCGACCAGATTTTTTACCGCGGGCGAGCAGAAGTCCGCGCCGAGGTCGAAATTCTGATCGATGCGGTAATCCTCGTCGTAATAATAGAGACCGGCAACATATTGGAACCGGCCACCACTCGGGGATAGCAGTTGCAACTCCTGGGAGATCGTCTCCGCGTCGTAATTGCTGACCCGGTTGAACAAATCCCCGGGCAGGCGCAGGGCGGATTCGAAGGATTCATTATTCCAGTCGCGAAACGCGGTAATGGTACGGACCGTATGTGAGCCGATGTCCCAGGAAATATCGGCGGAAATCCCGTACTGCTCATCATCCGCTGCGTCGCGATGATCCTGATTGATCTCGTAGTCGTCATCGTCAAGCATTTCGGTAACCGGGCCGGTGGGCGCGAAGGGCCCGGTGGGAGAGAGCACGGCGCTGATGACCGGCGCGTAGCCGGGCAGCACGGTGTCATCCTTGACCTCGATCACATTGCCCTCGTTGTCGACGCTGGAATAGTCCAGGGTGAGGGTGGCATTGAAATCCGCGTTGGGCTCGAAATACAACTTGCCGCGCACGGTCAGGTCCTCCCAGTCACCAAACTCGTCTTTGCTCCCGGAGTCCAGAAACGTATTGTCGCCATAGCCGTCGCGATTGGCGTGATGAAACGAAAGCCGCCCGGAAAGTGTGTCGATCAATGGACCACTGACGGAGCCGTCCACGCGCAAGGCATCGTAATTGCCAATGCTGCCGCGCAATTCGCCTTCGAATTCATCGCCCGGCGCCCGGGTGCGGATATTCAACGCGCCCATGGAGGCGTTGCGCCCAAACAGCGTGCCCTGCGGGCCACGCAGCACTTCCACCAGTTCGATATCGGTGAGCGACCCCACCAACGCGGAGGTGCGCGGGTAATAAACACCATCAATGAATACCGCCACACTGGGTTCGAGGGCGTTGTCCCCCACGGAACCCACGCCACGCATGATGATGCGATTGTTGACGACGTTACTTGATGTGCTCAGGGTGAGATTGGGAGCGTAGTCGCCGAGTTCCTGCAGTGTGCCTATCCCGGCCTGGTCGAGAAATTCCCCGGAATACGTGGAAATGGAGATGGGCACCTCTTGCACGTTTTCCTTGCGCTTTTGCGCGGTGACCACCACCTCCTCGATCTGTTGCGCGTAGGTTGGCACCAGCGTGCCCGCGGACACGCAGATTATGGTCAGGACACACGGATTTATGGAACGCATTCCCCCCCTCCAAATGATTTTTGTTTTTCCTTGTTCGTTGGGTGCGCCATATTTCCGGCGACTGGATACGCATTCAAGTTTAGTCCAGTTTGGTTGGCCGCGTAATTGCCCGCTGCGGGGTATCCTGCGTGGCCGCAAACAGGCGGGACCGGGCGCTGGCCGGCGTGCAGACAGGTGTCAGGTCTTGACAGGTTTACAGGTTACGCATCATACCTTCCATGCATCCACGGGGACGGTGCACCGTCACTGGTTGTGGACAATGCAGCCGTCCCCGGGGCCTGGAAGTTGCGGACAAACTCAGCCGTGATGCAATTGATTCAGACGCTCGTTCCCGACCTTTTCGACGGCGTTATCCAGGGCCTGTGTGTAGCAGGCACGCCACGCCTTCGTCTCATTGAGTTTGCGGATATCCTTGGCGCCGCACACGGCCTTGGCCGCGGTTCGCAGGCGCTGATACAAGGTCTCCACGCCCGCGCCGCGCGCCACATCCAGGTCGGAGAAATTAACGGTGACTGCAGGGACGCCGGTGGCGAATGCCTGTTTGACACTCTGATGCTTGACGATGGCGCTGCTTGTGGGTGCATAAGCGGCAAACACTAACAGCGTCGCCAACAATGAATTGCGCAATTGCGGATTATTCATGGTACTTCTCCTCTCTCAGTGGTGGACTTCAATCACACCTGCAGTGCAGGCTTGCGTG
>CAYMXG010000272.1:0-3767 GCA_964394115.1 uncultured Enterobacteriaceae bacterium
GGCGAATACCAGGCCTACAAGGCCAAGGACGGGGCCTATGTCCGCGAGAAGTTCTTCGGCAAGTATCCCGAACTGAAGACCATGGTGGCGAACATGTCCGATGCCGACATCTGGCGCCTGAATCGTGGCGGTCATGACCCGCACAAGGTGTACGCCGCCTATGCGTCCGCGGTGAAACACAAGGGACAGCCAACGGTGATCCTGGCAAAAACCGTGAAAGGCTACGGCATGGGCGCTTCCGGCGAAGGCCTGAACATCACGCACCAGCAGAAGAAAATGCATGAGGATTCGCTGCGCGACTTCGCCCGGCGCTTCAACATCCCGATCCCCGAGGACAAGATCGCGGAGTGCCCGCTCTACCGGCCGCCGGAAGAAAGCCCGGAACTGACCTACATGCGTGAACGCCGGGAGAAACTGGGCGGCTTCCTGCTCACCACCTGGCCGCGGGCCGAGGCGCGCCCGGTACCGGACGTCAGCGTGCAGGACAAGCTGTTGCAGGGCTCGGAAGGCCGCGAGATCTCCACGACGATGGCGTTCGTGCGCATCCTCGGCACGCTGCTAAAAGACAAACACATCGGCAAGCAGATCGTCCCCATCGTCCCGGACGAGGCGCGCACCTTCGGCATGGACGGGATGTTCCGGCAACTGGGAATCTATTCCAACGTCGGGCAACTGTACGAACCGGTGGACGCGGATCAGGTCATGTACTACCGCGAGGATGCGGCCGGACAGATCCTCGAGGAAGGCATCAACGAGGCCGGGGGATTCTCGTCCTGGATCGCGGCGGCCACGGCATACAAGTATCACCAGACGCAGATGATCCCGTTCTACATCTTCTATTCCATGTTCGGATTCCAGCGCATCGGCGACCTGGCCTGGGCCGCCGGCGACATTCGCGCGCGCGGCTTCCTGATGGGCGGCACCGCGGGCCGTACAACCCTGTCGGGTGAAGGCCTGCAACACCAGGATGGCCACAGCCACCTGCTCGCGTCCACCATTCCCAACTGCGTCTCCTATGACCCGACCTTCGCCTACGAACTGGCGGTGATCATCCATGACGGATTGAAGCGGATGTATCAGAAGCAGGAGGACGTCTACTACTACATCACTGTCATGAACGAAAACTACCAGCACCCGGCCATGCCGGCGGGCTCGGAGACGGGGATCCTGAAGGGCATGTATCTGTTCCAGGAGGCGCCGGGCAGCGGGCCGCGCGTGCAGTTGCTCGGCAGCGGCACGATCCTGCGCGAGGTCATTGCCGCCGCCGCGCTGCTGGATACGGACTTCAGCGTGCGCGCGGATGTATGGAGCGCCACCAGCTTCAACGAACTGCGCCGCGATGGCATGGCCGCGCAGCGCTGGAACCTGTTGCATCCCGAGTCCCCGCGCCGGCCCAGCTACGTGGAGGAATGCCTGTCCGGCCGCGCCGGTCCGGTGGTGGCCACCACCGATTACATGAAGGTCTACGCCGACCAGATCCGCGAGTTCGTGCCCAACCGCTACGTGGTGCTGGGCACCGACGGTTTCGGTCGCAGTGACACCCGCGCCAAGTTGCGCGGATTCTTCGAAGTGAACCGCCATTACATCGTCGTGGCGGCGCTGAAAGCCCTCGCCGACGAAGAAATTATCTCCGGATCCAAAGTGACAGAAGCCATCAAGAAATACGGCATCGATCCGGAAAAGCCGGATCCAACGACGGTTTAAATGTCTGACGAAATCGAACTCCTCGTCCCCGACATCGGCGACTTCCACGATGTGCAGGTCATCGACATCGCCGTGAAGCCGGGCGACACCGTGGCCAAGGAAGACACGCTGATTTCCCTGGAGAGCGACAAGGCGACGCTGGACATCCCGTCCACGGATGCGGGCGTGATCAAGGAAATGCGCGTCAAGAAAGGGGACAAGGTCTCGCAAGGCTCTCCGATTGCAGTGCTGGTGCGCGCCGGGGCCAAAGCCGAAAGGGCGAAACCGGTCGCAAAGGCGGAAGCAGCACCAACCGCCAAAGCGCCATCGGCGGCGATACCTCCCGCGAAAAAAACCTCCGCACCGTCCAAGTCCGGCGCACCCAAGGCGGCAGGCGCTGGCAGCGTGATCACGGTACCGGTGCCCGACATCGGTGAATTCCATGACGTGGAAGTCATCGAGATCGCCGTCAAGCCGGGTGATGAAGTGGCTGCAGAAGCCACATTGATCACGCTGGAAAGCGACAAGGCCGCCATGGACATCCCGGCTCCGAAGGCGGGCAAGGTCAAGGACGTCCTGCTCAAGAAAGGCGACAAGGTCTCCAAGGGCACGCCGATCCTGACGCTCGAGGTTACTGGCGTTGCGACGGCACCCGCACCCGCCGAGGACATAATCAGTTCCGAGGAACCACCGTCGTACACACCAGCCCCGACCCCGGCTGCGGCGCCGGCCCCCGGACAACGGGCCGCGCCCCCTGCCCCCATCGGTTCCCAGACCGTGGGCACGAGTCAATCGGCGCGCGCCTATGCCAGCCCAGTGGTGCGGAAATTTGCCCGCGAACTGGGCATCGATCTCGGCCTGGTGCGTGGCAGCGGTCGCAAGGGCCGCATCCTGGTGGAGGATGTGAAGTCCTTCACCAAGGCGGTGATGACCGACAACCGCGTGTTCAACAAGTCCGCCGGCTTCTCCATGCCCGAGATCCCGCCGGTGGATTTCTCCAAGTTCGGCCCCGTGACCACTCAGGAGCTCTCGCGCCTGAAGCGACTCAGCGGCCAGAACCTGCACCGCAACTGGGTCACCATCCCACATGTTGCGCAGTTCGACGAGGCCGACATCACGGAACTGGAGGAATTCCGCAAGTCGCAACAGGAACAGGCTGCAAAGAAAAAATTGAAACTCACGCTGCTGACATTCCTGATCAAGGCCGCGGTGGTCGCGCTGCGCAAGTTCCCGGACTTCAACAGTTCGTTGACGCCGGATGGCGGGTCACTGGTGACGAAGCAATATATCCACATCGGTTTCGCGGTCAACACGGACCAGGGACTGATGGTGCCGGTGATCCGCGACGCGGACAAGAAGGGCCTGTTCGACATCGCGCATGAGCTTACCGAACTGGCAGAGAAGGCCCGGTCAAAGAAAATCAAGCCCACCGAGATGCAGGGCGGCTGCTTTACCATCTCCAGCCTCGGACACGTGGGTGGCACTGGTTTCACCCCGATCATCAATGCACCCGAAGTCGCCATCATGGGTGTGTCGCGCGCAGCCATGAAACCGGTGTACGTGGATGGCAAGTTCGAACCGCGCCTGATGCTGCCGTTCACCATCTCCTACGATCACCGCGTCATCGACGGCGTCGCCGCCGCGGAATTCGGCCGCTACATCGGCACCGTGCTCTCCGACATCCGCGAGATCCTGCTTTGATACCCCGTCATCCCCGCGCCTCCACCGTCATTCCCGCGAAAGCGGGAATCCAGCCGATGGTCCCCGCGACTCGTTGATTAGTCCCCGGTTCGAGCTATACTTCAATTGCGGGCCACTGATTAGCACACAGGAGGCGTTCATGATGGACTTCTACATCATCATGGCAATCTTGCTGGCTATCTGGGTGGGGTGGGAGATACTCCACCAGTAACCCGGCGGACTGCCTCGTTTACCGCTGGAAGTGTTGTAAAAATGGCTTGCGCCATTAGGCTGGCCATTTTTGTGCTGAAATCCCTGATGAATTAATCCGGAAATGACGCTACGCCCTGCCCCGGACCTGCCCCCGATATCCGCCCGCTACTCAATCAACGTCCTCGAAAACG
>CAYMXG010000273.1:0-3761 GCA_964394115.1 uncultured Enterobacteriaceae bacterium
GCCACCAACGTCGCATACAGCAGAAACTGGCTCAGTGTCCCCGCGCTGACGCTGCCGCCGGCCACAGAACGTGCCCCGACCCACAGCACCACTACCACGGCCCCAAACGACGTAAACACAATGAGCCCGGACAATAACGCACTGGTCCGCAAGCGCCGGCGCGCGGCCAGAAATGCCCGTTCCACGGCGACGCCGAACCGCCGTGCCTGAAAATCCTCCAGCGTGAACGCCTGGATCACATTGATGGCATTCAGCACCTCGCCGGCGACACCGCTGGAATCGGCGACGCGATCCTGGCTGGCCCGTGACAGGCGCCGCACCTTGCGGCCATAAATCAGGATCGGCAATACCACCAGCGGCACCAGCACCAGGATCAGTCCGGCAAGCCTGGGGCTGGTGACAAACAGCATGACCATGCCGCCCATCAACATGATGAAACTGCGCAACGCGATGGAAATCCCGGCGCCCACCACGGACTGGACCAGGGTCGTATCGGCGGTGAGGCGCGACAACACCTCGCCGGTGCGCGTGACCTCGAAGAAGGTCGGGCTGAGGTGGATCACATGCCGGTATACCGCATTGCGGATATCGGCCACGACGCGCTCGCCGATCCACATGACCAGGTAATAACGCATGCCGGCAAAGAAGGCGAACACGGTGGCCAGCAGCAATAGCGCCTCAAAGTACTTGTCTATGTTCCCGCCATCGGCGCCGGAGAAGCCGAAGTCGATGACGTAGCGCAGCGCGATCGGCATGCCCAGCATCGCCGCGGCGGCGATGCACAGGCACAGCAGGGCCAGCAACAACCGTGACACGTACGGGCGCAGAAATGGCAGCGCCTGGCGCAGTGGTCGCAGGTCGCGCTTCTTCTCCGGGTTGGCCGGGCCGGGTGTCGGTTCAGCCATGGTCAGCCTGCGCCTGAAGCCCGCCGGACTTCCTCGGCGAGGATCTGCACGCCGCGCCGCACCATCTCGTCCGGCATTGCATAGCTGATGCGCAGGCATTCATGCCGGTGCTGCCATTCCCCCTGCAGTCCGGGGAAGAAGTGATGCCCGGACAACACCAGCACGCCGCGCTGCTTCAGGCGTCGATACAACTCCTCGCTGGAAATCGACAGCCCGGGGAACCAGACCCAGAGGAAGATGGCGCCCTCGGCGCGGTGAATGCGAAAGTCCACGCCCTGCAGCGCCGCCCGCAGCAATTCCTGGGTCTGCCGCGCCTTGCGCTCGTAATAGGGCCGGATCACATTGTTGCTCAGGCGCAGGACCTCGCCGCTGCTGATGAGGTCGAGCGCAATGGTCGGTCCCAGGCTTCCCAATGCCAGTGTGAATATGGCATTCATCGCGGCGATGTCACGGGCGATCTCGGCGCGCGCGATCACGATGCCGGTGCGTACCCCTGGCAATCCGAGCTTGGAAAGACTCATCGACAGGATGATGTGCTCAGACCACGGCACCTTTATTTCAGTGAAGACAATATTCGGGAATGGCTTACCATAGGCGTTGTCGATGATCAACGGAATGTCCCGCGCACGCGCCAGGGCATGCAGGCGATCCACTTCGTCATCACTGAGCACGTTGCCGGTGGGATTGGTCGGGCGCGACACGCAGATCGCGCCGATGTCCGGCCCCACGTCGAGATGCTCGAAGTCCACGTGGTACTTGAAGGTGCCGTCGGGAAACGTTTCGATGGTGGGGCGCTGCGAGGTAAACATCCCATCCACCAGTCCCACATCCGCATAGCCAATGTACTCCGGCGTCATCGGCAACAGGATGCGGCGGAAGGAGCCATCGGCGCAGGGGCCGGCGAACATGTTGAACAACTGAAAAAACGCGGACTGACTGCCGGCGGTAAGCGCGATGTTTTCCGGGCCGATGTCCCAGCCGTATTCTCCACGCAGCAGGTCCGCCAGCGCGGCGATAAAGCGCGGCTCTCCCCGGGGCGGGTCGTAGTCTCCGATCAGGTGTGAAAACTCCGCGGGCTGATCACAGATGCGCTGCATCCGGTCCACAAAGAAGGACTGCACTTCGGGGATATGGGCCGGATTACCGCCACCCAGCATGGCAATGTCGCGCGCGCCGGACAGCGCATCGCCCAGGTCTTCCATCAACTGGAGGGTGCCGGAGGGGCGCGAAAATCGCTCGCCGAATGCGGAGCGTTTCATGGCCACGGGATCATGTCACTCCGAGAGCGCGGCCTGTCATCCCGAGGAACGCGAGGGATCCGCCGGAGGCGTCCCGAACCAAGTGAGGGATCCATTTCATACAGCAGGATCCCTCGTCGCTTCGCTCGACAATTTGTTCCCGACATTGTCTCGGTCTCCGCTCCCGGCTCGACCCTACCGGGTACTTCCCTGTACCCGTACCTCCTGCATCCATGCAGTCGTCCGTCGGGATGACAGGGAAGAGTCATCC
The DNA here is from genome assembly GCA_964394115.1 of uncultured Enterobacteriaceae bacterium. Classification (GTDB taxonomy): domain Bacteria; phylum Pseudomonadota; class Gammaproteobacteria; order Eutrophobiales; family Eutrophobiaceae; genus 2-02-FULL-61-13. Next base: position 2,415 of record CAYMXG010000273.1, read on the forward strand.
GGCACGCCGCCGGGATTTGACTGGATTTCGCCGCACACGTTGCCTGCCGGCCAGTTTCTGCCCGATCAGGATCAGCCGCATTGCACGTTCTGCTGCATTGGCGAGATAGGTACGCGCGTGTGCCAGCGCCTCCTCCAGCGGCATGTCCCGTGCCACCGCACTGGCCAGCGCATCAATACCATGGGCAAACACACCGCGCGCGTCGTCTCCAAGCCCGCCGCCTATGGCCAGCACCGGCACGCCGAACTGTTTCGCGGCACGCGCAACCCCGGCGGGGGTCTTGCCGAAAGCGGTTTGAAAGTCCACACGGCCTTCCCCGGTGATGACGAGATCCGCATGGCGCAATTTTTCCCGCAACCCGGTGGCGTCGATTACGATGTCCACGCCGCTTTTCAATTCGGCACTGCAGAATGCCACCAGTCCGCCGCCGAGTCCGCCGGCGGCGCCGGCGCCTTTCAGGTTGCGCACGTCGACACCCAGTTCCTGTTTAATCAGCCCGCCGAAATAGCGCAGGTTTTCATCCAGCGTCTTGACCATGGCCGGCGTCGCCCCCTTCTGGGGTCCGAACACTTGGGAGGCGCCGCGCGGCCCGCACAGCGGGTTGTCCACATCGCAGGCGACGGTGATCACTGTCTGCGCCATGCGTTTGTGAATCCCGGAGTTATCAATATGGGCAATGCGTCGCAGCATGCCGCCACCGGCATGGGTGCTGATGGCCCGTCCGCGATCATCGGTGAATACAACACCCAGGGCCTGGGCCATGCCCGCGCCGCCGTCGTTGGTGGCCGAGCCGCCGATGCCGATGATGACGCGGCGCGCGCCGCGTTTCATCGCGTCCACGATCAGTTCGCCGGTGCCGAAAGTCGTGGTGCGCAACGGATTTCGATCCGTGCCCTTCACCAGCGGCAATCCCGACGCCTCCGCCATTTCAATGACTGCGGTCATGCCGTCCTTGAGGATGCCGTAGCGCGCATTGACCGGCGCGCCCGCGGGCCCGCTCACCGAACGGTGCACGAAACGCCCGCCGGTGGCGTCCACCAGCGATTGGACCGTGCCTTCACCGCCATCGGCCATGGGTACGGATACACAATCCGCCTTCGGCAGGATGCGGCGCACGCCCTGTTCAATGGCCTGCGCCACTTGCATGGCGGTGAGGTTGCCCTTGAATGAGTCGGGCGCGATGACGATGTTCATTTGTGTGGCCAAGAACTGGATCCTCGGAGCGTCATGCCGGTGGAAACCGGCATCCAGTCAGAAATACTGGACCCCGGCCTTCGCCGGGGTGACGGCAGTGCGACAAATTTTTTCAAACCCGACCCTATTAACCTGCACTTAGTTTATCAGGTT
>CAYMXG010000274.1:0-3752 GCA_964394115.1 uncultured Enterobacteriaceae bacterium
GGCTGCGGCCCGCGTGCCACGCCTGCCGGTTGAACGGCACCAGTTGCGTCACCGAACCGTCGCGGCCGATGACGACATGCGCGGAAGCCCTGGAGGCCGGGTTGCAGAGCCAGGCAATGGCGCCCTGTGCGCTGCCGCCGGCGGTGTAATGCATGACCAGGAATACCGGCTTCAGCGATCCGGCACAGTTAGGGCTTTCGACAAATCCGGCTGCGTGCCCCTCAATAGTCTCCAGCCTGTGGTCCCGGATCATTTTTTCCCGGCCCGGTATGCCGCCACGCGGGTCTGCTTGCCGGCGATGAAGCAATCACCATGGCACACGAGGGCAAAGCCTTTTCTTGGGGCCGGCTGATCCTGCTCCGATACCTTGAGGACAGCCCGGACCCTGGGCCTGGCGGCGATCTCGAATTCAAGCACGTTCCTGCCGTTGCCGATGCTGATCTGCTTCAGGGGTCCGAAGATCCCCTCCTGCTGTTGCACAATCAGTTGCAGTTTTTTCAGGGTAAGGTCCGGTTGCGTGGCTACCGTTGCGGTGGACATGTCAGAACTCCTCGCCGAAGTGGATTCGTATTTTCTGGGCAATGACATCAAACGCCGCCTCGCTCTGTGCGCTGGAGATGGCGAGCAGCAGATTGACAAGCATCGCGTCGTCCGCCGGCACCTTCAGCGTCCCGGCCAGGGTGCGTAACTCAACGTCATTCAGGGTCTTGACGAAGTCCGCCGCCTGCTCCCGGCGTGCCTGCAGGCCGGGAGGCACCGCGGCCACCACCAACAGGCTTTTCAATCGATCATCTGCCGCATCGGCCACGCTGCCCGCATTCTCCGCCACCGCGGTCAATGCACCGGGCAGGGTCCCGGCCTGGTAGTAGCGGTCCAGGTCAGTCAACGCCAGCGTCAGTGGATACTCATCAATATCCAGGGCCAGGCTCGCCCGGATGGTCGCCAGCACATCCTTGCGTTGCGCGACCATGGTGGCCAGCAGCGTGGGCAGGGTCTTGTCGAGGAACGCATTGCGGTCAAAGGCCGCCTTGGCGCCCACCACCCCGGACGAGGCGGCGGACAAGGCAGTGGAGGCACTGCTTATTAGCGCACCGGCCCCGCTCAGGGCCAGCACGATCCAATCTGTGCTGATCCCGAAGCCCACGCCTTCCTGGTACAGGTCCTGCTGAAATTCATTGAACAGCACGTCCATGGCGCGGATGCGCGCGTTCACCACGGCGTTGCGCCATTGTTTTTTGTCCATGCCGTTACGCTGGACGTCCTCAGCGGCGTCGTATCTTGTAATCGCTTCGGCCGAAAGATAAGACTCCATTGACTTCAGTTCCGCCCCGGCGTCGTAGGACAGATCCGGATAGGCAGTAAGCGAAGCCAGGCATCCGCCCAGCATGAGAAACGAAAATGCCAGCAGAAAAATGGCGGCCTTTTTATGTTTCATGCGCTGAATTCCCCGTGAGATTGAGGGCCAAAGCATTCCCTTTGCACACCCCTGCTGGCAATACTTCAAATGGGGTATTGCAAATCCCTCTGGAGGGGGCACAAGCTGTAAGTAGGCACGAGAGAACCACCGGATGTGGAAAATGCCGCGAGAGTTGTCATACTCGCGCCGTCAACCCGGCGAAAGCCGGGGCAGTATCCAGAAGTATTTGTGCTGGACCCCGGCCTGCGCCGGGGTGACGAAGTTCGGCTTTCGCTCGTTGCACAAGAATCAATTGGATAACGCAAGCCTGTGAAGACAAACACCCAGCATTATCCGGATTGCGGCGAGCAACAGGCGACGTTGCTTTCCGGCCTGTTGCAAAACAACGCCGATACTGATTTCGCCCATCAGCACGGCTTCGCCTCCGTCAGGAATCCCCGGGACTACCGGCAGCGGGTCCCCATCCAGAAGTGGTCAAACCTTGAACCCTGCGTGGATCGCATCTGCCGTGGTGAGCAGAAGGTGCTGACCACCGAGCCAGTGGTGCGGTTCCACCAGACCAACGGCACCACGGGCAAGAACAAGCTGATCCCGGTCACGGCGCGCTGCGAACGGGAGCAGTCCGTGGGTTATCAAATGTGGGTAAACCAGGCGCTGCGCGACAATCCTGCGATGCTGAAGAAGGAAGTGGTCGGCATCGTCAGTTGGGAACATGCCGGCAACGTGGAGTGCGGCATCCCCTTCGGCTACGTCTCCGGAAATGTATTCACGCGCCGCATGCCAGTCATGGTGCGCCAACGTTATGCGTTTCCGTACGAAGTACTGACCATTCCGGACCCCGAGGCCCGGCGCTACACGCTGATGCGCCTCGCGTTGCAACAGGATTGCAGTTTTGTCTTTACCGGCAATCCGGGTGCGCTGCTGTTGCTGTTTGAACTGGCCGACAAATGGAGCGGACCCATCATCGACGATATCCGTCACGGCACGTTGACCTTCGCCGATCAGATACCGGCGGACTTGTTGGCGCGGCTGCGGCCGCAGATGCTGCCGGATCCCGCGCGGGCGCAGGCGCTTTCCGCCCTGCGTGACAGTGCCGGCAGTCTGCGTCCCGTGGATTACTGGCCGGGGTTGTCACTGGTGGCTTGCTGGCTGGCAGGTACCGTGGGCCGGTTTTCCGATCAGTTGCCGCAGTGGCTGGGAGATCGGGTGCCTTTGCGCGATGTGGGTTACATGTCCAGTGAAGGCACCTTTTCCATTCCGATGGAGAATAACAATCCCGCCGGCCTGCTGGCGCTGCACGCGGCGTTCTACGAGTTCATCCCGGCGCGCGAATACGGCAAGCCGGGCGCACCTGTGTTGCTCGCCCATGAAGTGGAGGAGGGCGGGGAATACCAGATCATCCTGACCACCACCGGCGGCCTGTATCGCTATGCCATCAACGATATCGTGCGGGTGGTGGGCTGGCAGGGGAACACGCCGTTGATCCAGTTCCTGCACAAGGGCGAGAACGTCAAGAACATTGCCGGTGAGATGTTGAACGCGGACCAGGTGCTGAGCGCCGTGGCCAACGCGGCGAAGGAACTGGGATTCACTTACCGGCACTTGCAGGTGCAGGCGGACCTGGCCCTGAATCGCTATGTATTTCATTTCGAGCCATTGCAAAAGAGCGAGGTGTGCACGCCGGCGCGGTTGGAGGCGGCAATCGAGCGTGAACTGGGCCGGGCCAGCGAAATGTACCTCGGCTTCCGCGAGGAATCCGCATTGGAGTCCGGCATCGTGCGCTTCATGCGCAAGGGGTGGTACGACACGTTGCTGGCGGACGCGGCTGCGAAGGGACTGCGTGAGTCCCAATTCAAGGCAGCGCTGCTGGTGGACAGCGTGGACCGCGCAGACATGGCTGAATGACGGCGCCCGATTTCTCCCGTTGGGCGCTGCTCTGGATCCTGATGCTGGCCAGTGCTGCCTCCATGATGGCCACCGATCTCTATTCCCCCAGCCTGCCGTTTCTTCCCCGCCTGCTGGCTACCCGTCCCGAAACCGCGCAACTGACTTTGAGCCTGCACCTGCTGGCCTATGCCATCGGCACCCTGATCCACGGGCCGCTATCGGATCGGTTCGGCCGCCGGCCGGTCTTGTTATGGGGCATGGGTGCATTTTTCGCCACCAGCCTCCTGTGCGGAGCGGCCACCACCATCGGCCAGTTGATTTCCGGCCGTTTGTTACAGGGTCTCGCCGCCGCGGCAGAGGGCGTGGTCGTGCTCTCCATCATCCGCGATGTATTCAACCGCGAAGAGCAGGTGCAGGCCATGGCCTGGTATGGCGTCGCCACCAGCGT
>CAYMXG010000275.1:0-3749 GCA_964394115.1 uncultured Enterobacteriaceae bacterium
CTGTCCAGGTGCGGGCCGACGCTGCCGTGATCAGAAGCGTAACTGACCATCAGATCGTCCACGCGCCAGTTGGGAATGAAGGAGAATTCCTCCAGCAACGCCATTGCCCGCGGCCAGTGAAAATTCACGCCCTGCACCAGCAGACTCCAGTGCGAGGCCGGCAGGCGCCGCATGCGCGCCGCCGAAAACGGGCCGTGCTGCACCTGCCACGGACAGGTGCCGGCCCGTTCCAGCACCAGCCGCGATTCCACGTCGGGATTTCGCGCCAGCGCAAACAGGTCGGCGCGGCTTGACAGCAGCGTGGTGGCGGGAAACGCGGCCCGGATCAGGAGCGGGCGCTTTTGCCAATAGCGGCGCAGGAAGCGCACGGCATCCATGCCCCCCGGCAATTGGCGCCGCGCGCCGCGGGGATGCGAGGTCACCTCAGCCGCGGCGGACCGTGGCAACGATTTGCCGCGCCTGGGCCTCGGCATTGCCGATGAAACGATCGGGTGTGAGTTGCAGCAATGAATCGCGCGCCGCGTTCGGCAGCTTCAGGGTCGCGATGAATTCCCGCAGGCGGGCGGCATCGATGCCTGCGCCACGGGTCAGTTGTTTGAGTTTTTCATAGGGTTGGTCGATGCCGTGGCGGCGCATCACCGTCTGCACGGCCTCGGCCAGCACATCCCAATTGTTCAGCAGGTCCTGCTGCAGGCGCGCCGGATCCGCCTCCAGTTTTAACAGGCCGCGCGGACACGCGCGCCATGCAATGAGACAGTGGGCCAGTGCGGTGCCGATGCTGCGCTGGGTGGTGGAATCGGTGAGATCGCGCTGCCAGCGCGATACCGGCAGCTTGCCGGCCAGGTGACCCAGCAACGCGTTCGCCAGTCCAAGATTTCCCTCCGCGTTTTCGAAATCAATGGGATTCACCTTGTGCGGCATCGTGGAGGAACCCACTTCTCCGGCCACGGGTCGCTGGCGGAAGTAGCCCAGGGAGATGTAACCCCACATATCCCGGCACAGTCCCAGCAGCACGGTGTTGATGCGTTCCAGGGCTTGAAAGTACTCCGCCATATCGTCGTGGGGTTCAATCTGCGTGGAGTGGGGATTCCAGTCCAGCCCGAGGGACTCCACGAACTGACGTGATACGGTCATCCAGTCCACATCCGGATAGGCCACCAGGTGGGTGTTGAAGTTGCCCACCGCGCCGTTGAACTTGCCGCGTACGCGCACGGCGCGAAACCGCTGGCGTTGTTCCAGCAGGCGATGGGCAAACATTGCCACTTCCTTGCCCAGGGTGGTGGGCGTGGCGGGCTGGCCATGGGTGCGGGCCAGCATCGGCAGCGCGGCATGGCGTTCGGCGCACTCGGCCAGCGCGGCCAATAATGGTTGCAGCGCGCCGTCCAGCAGTGTCCTGGCTTCGCGCAGCATCAGGCCGTAGGCGAGATTATTGATGTCTTCCGAGGTGCAGGCGAAGTGGAAGAATTCGATGATCCTGGACAGGTCGGTATTTGCAGCGCAGCGCTCCTTGAGGAAATACTCCACCGCCTTCGCGTCATGATTGGTGGTGGCCTCGATTTCCTTGATGCGGTGGCCGTCGGCCTCGGAGAAATTCGACACCATGGCGTCCAGAAATCCTGCCGCTTGCGCGCTCAGTGCCGGGACTTCGGGAATGCCCGGATGCGCGGCCAGTGTCTGCAACCAGTGCACCTCGACCTGGATGCGGCGCCGCATCAGGCCGAACTCACTGAAGACGGCGCGCAGATCGGCAGTCGCACCCGCATAGCGGCCATCAACCGGTGACAGGGCGGTTAGCGGGGTCAATTCCATGGCGTTACGGACAAGGATTGGGATAGAGGGCGTGGATTTTATCAATCTCACGCAGTAATTCCTGCGGTAATTGCACACTGGCGCTGGCAAGGTTCATCTTTAATTGGGAGGTCGAAGTGGCGCCGATGATGACGCCGGTGGTGAAGGGCCGTGACAGGACCCAGGCCAGGGCCATGGTCGCCGGATCCAATCCATGGGCGCGGGCCAGGGCGACGTAGGCCGTGGTGGCCGTTCGTCCGGCATCGATGGAATAACGGCGGAAGTGGGAGGCCCACTGGGTCAGGCGGGTGCCGGCCGGGACTGCGCCATCGGCATATTTGCCGGTAAGCATGCCAAATGCCAGGGGTGAATAGGCCAGCAATGCAATGCGCTCGCGGTGGGCAAACTCGCTCAACCCGAGTTCGAAAGTGCGATTGAGCAGGTTGTAGGGGTTCTGGATGCTGACCACTGAGGGCAACTTGGCCGAGTCCGCGGCGCGCAGCCACTGGCTCAGGCCCCACGGTGTTTCATTGCAGACACCGATATGCCGGATCTTCCCGGCCTTGACCAGATCTGCCAGCACGCCCAGCGTGTCTTCAATGGACACGCCGTCTTTTTCCGGGGTGTGCACATAGTTCATGCGCCCGAAGATATTGGTCTCCCGATCCGGCCAGTGGGTCTGGTACAGATCGATGTAGTCAGTGCGCAGGCGGCGCAAGCTGCCGTCGAGGGCGTCTTCGATATTGCGGCGGGTGCGGTAGCCGGTGCCGTGGCGGATGTACCCAACCCATTCCCCGGAGCCGGTCACCTTGCTGGCAAGGATGAGTTGTTCGCGCTGTCCCGTGCGCGCCAGCCAGCTGCCGAGTATTTCTTCGGTGCGGCCCTGTGTTTCCGCGCTGCCGGGTGGCGGGTACATCTCCGCGGTGTCGATGAAGTTGGCGCCGGCCTCCATGGCCAGGTCCAGCTGCTGGTGCGCCTCGGCCTCGGTATTTTGCTGCCCCCAGGTCATGGTGCCGAGGCACAGCGCACTGACATCAATACCGGTGTTACCGAGCTTTCGAAACTGCATGACACCACCTGCTGACTGGGGTAATCATCATAGGCCCATTCCCCTTTATGGCAAGCCGGGCGGCGCGCCCGGACAAACCGGACCGCATGTGCTACCTTTCTGCGCCCCGTTCGCCGGACCGTTCGGCCGCCATGAATTCGATCACCATTACGCGCCCCGATGACATGCACCTGCACCTGCGGGACGGTGCGGAACTCGCCAGTGTCATTGGCGCCAGCGCGCGATGTTTTGCCCGCGCCATCGTCATGCCCAACCTTAAGCCCCCGGTGACAACGGTGCCGCAGGCACTTGCCTATCGCGAACGAATCCTGGGCTGCGTGCCGGCCGGCATGCGGTTTGCGCCGCTGATGACGTTGTACCTGACCGATACGACTGCGCCGATTGAGATCCGTCGGGCGCGCGACTGCGGGTTAATCTTCGGCGTCAAGCTCTACCCGGCCGGGGCGACCACGCATTCAGACAGCGGCGTCACGGATATCTCCCGCACCTATGCAGTCATGGAGGCACTGGCGGCGACAGAATTGCCATTGCTGGTGCACGGCGAAGTGACCGACGCATACGTGGATATTTTTGACCGGGAGGCGGTGTTTATTGACCGGGTGCTGGCGCCGCTGCTGCAGCGCTTCCCGTCACTGCGCGTGGTATTCGAACACGTGACGACGCAGGAGGCGGTTGAATTTGTGCGCACGGCGCCGGCGAATGTGGCTGCAACCATCACGCCGCAACACCTCCTGTACAATCGCAATGCGCTGTTCCACGGCGGGGTGCGCCCACATTATTACTGTCTGCCGGTGCTGAAGGCCGAGGCCCATCGGCGCGCGCTGCTGGAGGCGGCGTGCAGCGGCAGCCCGAAATTCTTTCTCGGCACCGACAGCGCGCCCCACGAACGCGC